>CAMWWA010000210.1 GCA_947177825.1 uncultured Clostridia bacterium | reverse complement strand
GTTCGCAGGCAGAACCGCCGCAAATCTGTTATTGAAATCGAGGAGTGCGACGGCAGGATAGAAGAGGGCGGCAATCCGCTTAGGACAAGCTATCCCAACGCGTGGGTTAACATTACTTACGGCTGCAACAATTTCTGCACGTATTGCATCGTGCCTTACGTGCGCGGCAGGGAAAGAAGCCGCAAGTCGGAAAATATTATTGCTGAAGTAAAATCGCTGGTTGAGCAGGGGTATAAAGAAATTACTTTGTTAGGGCAGAACGTAAACTCTTACGGGAACGGAGGCGCCGATATACCGTTTTACGAGTTGTTGGAAAGAGTAGCTTTGCTAGACGGTAATTTCAGACTGCGGTTTATGACCAGTCATCCCAAAGATTTTTCGGAAGAGCTTGCAAAAGTCATTGCGAAATATCCTAAAATCTGTCATTGCCTGCATTTGCCCGTGCAGAGCGGTTCTGACACGATTCTTGCGGCAATGAACAGGCGCTACACCTCGGCTGACTATCTGCGCAAAGTAGACATTTTAAAAAAATACGTGCCTGATTGCGCCATCACGACCGATATAATCGTCGGTTTTCCGGGCGAGACGGAAGAAGACTTTAAAGTAACTTTGGAGCTTGTAAAGAAGGTAGATTTTGCTTCCGCGTTCACTTTCGTATATTCACGGCGCGAGGGGACGAAGGCGGCAACAATGCCCGACCAGATTCCGGAAGACGTATGCAAACGCAGAATTATGGAACTTGTGGAGCTGGTTAACGCGCAGACGCGCGTACATTCGGCAAAGTTTGTCGGACAGACGGTTGAAGTGTTATGCGAAGATTTCGACGGCAAGCGCGGACTGTACCAGGGCAGAAACGAATACGGCAGAATGGTTTATTTTGCAAGCGAAAACGACGAAATAGGTAATTTTGTCAAAGTAAAAGTCAACGAAGCAAACGGCGTGTCGCTGTTCGGGGATAAAGTTTAGGGGTAAAAAATGGAAATTTCACCTATGATGAAGCACTATCTTCAAATAAAAGATAAGTACAAGGACTGTATAGTTTTCTATAGGCTCGGCGATTTTTACGAAATGTTTTTCGACGACGCAATACGCGCCTCGTCGCTGCTGGAGCTTACGCTTACGGGAAGGGACTGCGGACTAAAAGAGCGCGCGCCTATGTGCGGCGTTCCCTTTCATGCGGCGGAAGGATATATCGCAAAGCTTGTTTCTCTCGGGGAAAAGGTTGCGATTTGCGAACAGCTCAGCGACCCGAAGGAATCGAAGGGAATAGTGCAGCGCGACGTTATCCGGGTGGTGACCGCAGGTACGGTGACGGACGATAACAGCCTCAGCGAAAAGGAAAATAATTATATTTGTTCGGTATTTAAAAACGACAAAACGGTGGCGGTTGCCTGGGCGGATATAACGACGGGTGAGCTCTGTGCAAGTGAATTTACGGGCGCGGACGTCGTTAAAAACGCGGTGAATCATCTTATGCGGCTGGGAGTTAAAGAGATTATTACCAATGACGAAATGCTGTTTGCCGCCAAGGATTTACCCGAAGTCAAAAAAGGGCTTTTGCCGCCTTTTTCTTCATATCTCGGCTGGGCTTTCAATTATGCCGCCGCGCATAAAAACATCTTAACACAGCTGAATACAAAGTCGCTTTCGGCTTTCTCTATCGACGGAAAAAACGACGCCATTTGTGCAATCGGCTCACTGATTGAATACCTGAAAGAAACGCAGAAGCATGCGCTTGCAAACATTGACAGCGTTAAATACGTTTCGCCTGCCAACTGTATGCAGCTGGATATGACGGCGGTCAGGAATCTCGAGCTCGTAAAAAGCATTTACGAGGGAAAGAAGTACGGAACGCTTTTGTGGGTGCTCGATAAGACCTGTACGGGTATGGGCGCAAGGCTGATGCTAAATCTGATTTTGTCGCCGCTGAAAAGCGTTAACGCAATAAACCACCGCCTTGACGGTGTGGAAGAGCTCTACAATGCAACCGTTGTTAGAGTAGGTATAATCGAGCTCTTAAACCAGGTCAAGGATGTTGAAAGACTTACGGGAAAAATTTCAAACGACAAGCTTGCACCGATAGATTGCCGCGCGCTTGCACAATCTTTGCTGGTCGTTCCCAATCTGAAATTCAGGCTCACGGGTTTTTCTTCGCGTGTTTTAGGCGATATTTCCAAGGGCTTATACGACCTGTCGGAAATTGCAAACGAAATAAATTCGGCAATTATAGACGACAGAACGCCGCCTTCGGTTAAAGACGGGGGTTACATAAAGGAAGGTTATAACGCCCAGCTCGACGAATTGCGCAGTATTAAAAAGTCGGCGACCAAGGTTCTTGGCGAAATGGAAGTAAGAGAGCGCGATATAACCGGTATCCGCACTCTTAAAATCGGATATAACAGAGTTTTCGGATATTATATAGAAGTTTCCAAGTCGTTCCAGGACAAAGTGCCTACGCCTTATCACAGCCGCCAGCCTCTTGACAATGCCGAAAGATCCCCCCCGGACGAGCTGAAA
>CAMWWA010000209.1 GCA_947177825.1 uncultured Clostridia bacterium | reverse complement strand
CGGCTACGGCGGCTAACGGCGGCGTTCTTACCCCCGCATCCGAGGTCGAGTATAACAAAAAAGGCAAGAAATATTATTTCGACGTCTCCATTTACGAGCACCGAGTATATCACGGCGCAGGCAATCCCAAGCCCGAAGAACAGCTTATTTACGGCAACAACATTGCCGACTGGCCCGAACAGCTTCCGCTTGCGGACAATCTGCTTATTTGCGTTGCCTCGGTCATCAACGACGAGGTAACAACCACTGACGAGCTTATTCCCTCGGGTGAAACTTCGTCCTACCGTTCCAATCCGTTAAGGCTTGCCGAGTTCGCGCTTTCGCGCAAGGACCCCGCTTACGTTGGCAGGGCAAAGGAAATCAAAAAAGCGGAAGAGGAGCGCCGGGCAAACGGCGCGTTAAGCGCGGAAATACTTGAAAAAGTGGGCATAAAGCTTGCAAAGGACACCATGCTTGGCAGTGCGGTTGTTGCCAAAAAGCCGGGCGACGGTTCCGCGCGCGAGCAGGCGGCTTCCTGCCAGCGCGTGCTTGGCGGCATTGCCAATATCGCTTTGGAGTACGCAACCAAGCGTTACCGTTCCAACCTGATAAACTGGGGAATGTTGCCCCTCGTGTGCAAGCAGTTCGACTATAAAACGGGCGATTATATATATATTGAAAATATCCGCTCGTTCGTCGAAAAGGGAGAGGCGGCAATACCTGCAAAGCACATTTCCGAAGGCAAGGTTAAGAATATCTACTTAACGCTCGGCGCGCTTACCGAGGAGGAAAAGAAGATAATTTTAAGCGGCTGCCTTATAAATTTCAACAAAAAGTGATATCCCACCACAATATATTGTGTTTTATGCAAAATTAACAACTATTTTAAACTTTTTTGACGAAAAGTATTGAAAAATTTAAAATAGTGTGATATAATTCCAACACTCAAAGTATTTGTTACGTAAGGAGAAATATTATGAAGATGTTTAAAATGACGACTGGGGGGGGGGCAAGCACTTTTAAGTTCTAAGCAAAGCGCAGTTAAAAAGGCTTTGCTTTATATACTCACGCCCGTATTCTGTGTTGCATTATTATGCGGCACAGTTTTTTCATTTTTAAAAACGGATAAGATAAGCGCAAATGCGGAAGAGGCTGCAATTGTGGTTGAATCAAAAAAAATTGATTCGAGCAATGTTACATTCTCACAGTTGGATTTTAAATCCGCTGTTTGCGCTGGCGGCAAAAATGGCACAAACGTGTTCCCTGTTAACTATTCCGATATGGGAAGTAATACCGGCGTTAACGGTAGTTTTTCTGGTACGAGCGGAAGCATTTCTTGTACTAGTGATTTGCGGTCAGTCGTTGGAGTTCTTGTAGTTAGGGCGGGTATAACTGTCCCCCAAGGGGCGCGGTATTCCGTTAAATATAAGCTTACTCTTTCTTCAAATAAAACAGGCACTAATGGTACGTCAGCACGCGGTGTTGCGATACTTGATACAGATAGTGATGATATAAGTTTGATAAATAACGCTAAGATTAGTGGCGGAAGTTTGGCAGGCGATTATATTGCGAAAAAAGCGATGGATGCAGTTAAATCTGGTAATCTTACCATTACATACGAAGTAACTAAAACCTACGTGAACGATACTACTAGTGATGATGATTATTCAACAATATTTGCGTTCAACGCTAATAAAGGATATTCTTCAACATATAATGAGGCGTTTAGTGCAACTTGCAGTATTTCTGCAACTGTAAGTGAAGAATACATAAACTCCCCCGAAAATCTTTCTACTGACTACGACGGGCAAAACCACTGGATAGACAGTTTTTCGGATGCGTGGATAAATGACTATCATTCCAACGAAAACGTAATTGCAGTAAAAAGCATAAGTTATAAACCTAATGAAGGTGAAACGCAAGATTTAGGTACCGATACAAGCAATATCAATAATGCGGGTGTATATGCTGTAAAAATAGATTTGGCGGATGATGCGGTTTATAGGTGGAGTGATGAAACTATCGGTGAAAAGACATTTACTATAACTATAAATAAAGCCGACCCCGTAGTTAGTCCGCAGTATGATGAACCCGAAAACTGGTATGAAAGCGGTGGATTGCCCGCGCTCACTAACGTATCAACGGGTACGGCGGGTACTTTCAGCTACGGTGACCAGTCGGCAAGCGCGTCAAAGACGAGTTACACCTGGACTTTCACGCCAACGGACACTAATAACTATAAAACCAAGACGGGCACGATAAACTTTAGCTTTATAAAAGCGCAAATAGATTCCGTCAAATTCTCTGTAAAAGATGGGGCAACGGTTTATGACGCGTATTCGCTAACCGATTTGAAGAAATACCTTACGGTTACTGCGGTTTACGAGGACGGAAAGGAGTTGACTACAAGCGACTATACGGTTACTACTTCCGACGGAAAGCTGACCGTTGGTGCGGACGGTAAATGCGAAATAACCGTGCGCCTTTCGGACGGCACAAAGCTTACGAGCAAAATACCCGTTACAAAATCGGTTATTGAAGAAATAGAAGTCGAGTGCACGGAAACGTTTACAT
>CAMWWA010000208.1 GCA_947177825.1 uncultured Clostridia bacterium | reverse complement strand
ACGCCGTTGACTCTGCCCTCGGTTATCTCTATTTTTTCGCCCTCGATTTGTTTTAAAAAAGCCGCGGTCATCTCCTCGCCCGACACCTGAAAAAGCCCCGGATAGTTGGCTATTTTTTCGGCGCCGCGAATCTTAGGCGAAAGGTTTTTACTGCCTATCCAAATGAAATTTCTCTTTAATGCTTTAAGCGTGAGAGCCGCGGAAACGCCCGCGGCACCCGTCCCGATAATAATACAATCAACCATATGTACACTTCTATTTTCTGCAATTAACCGCCGTATATGCGCGGATTAACGCATTGAACGCGCCGTTTTTACCGCGGCGTGCCAGTTTTCCATAGCCTTCTGCCTTTGTTCCGTTTGCATAGCAGGCGAGAACTCTTTGCCGAGAACGCGCTGGCTTTCAATCTCTTTAAGATTACCCCAGTAACCGCAGCTCAGCCCCGCAAGGTAAGCCGCGCCGAGCGCCGTCGATTCCTCTATGACGGGGCGCTGAATTTTTACGCCGAGAACGTCCGCCTGGAACTGCATTAAAAAGTCGTTGCGCGAAGCTCCGCCGTCCACGCGCAGGCAGGAAACGTTGACGCCCGCGTCGCGCTGCATTGCGTCGACGAGGTCCGCCGACTGAAAGGCGATTGATTCCAGCGCCGCCCTTATGATGTGCGCCTTGTTGGTGCCGCGCGTAATGCCGCAAAGCAAGCCGCGCGCTTCGCTGTCCCAATAGGGCGCGCCCAGTCCCGTGAACGCAGGCACCACGTAAACGCCGCCAGTGTCGGGCACCTTTCTCGCCCAGTCCTCGCTTTCGTCCGCCGTGGATATAAGCCCCAGCTCGTCGCGCAGCCACTGCACCACCGCGCCGCCTACGAACACCGAGCCTTCCAGAACGTAGGGCGGTCTGCCGCCTGCCGTCGCGCCGAGAGTCGTGACGAGTCCGTGGGTACTGGTAACCGCCTTGTTGCCCGTGTTCATCAGCAGGAAACAGCCCGTACCGTAAGTGTTTTTAACGTCGCCTTCTTTCGTACACAGCTGGCCGAAAAGCGCAGCCTGCTGGTCGCCCGCAACGCCGCAGATAGCCACCTCGCCGCCCAGCACGCTCTTGTCCGTATAGCCGAAAAGCCCGCACGAAGAACGCAGCTCCGGCAGCATACCCGAAGGTATATCGAACCATTTCATAAGCTCGTAATCCCACTGCAATGTATGAATATTGAAAAGCATGGTGCGCGAGGCGTTGGTGGGGTCGGTTGCAAAAATTCTGCCGCACGAAAAGCGCCACATAAGGAAGGTATCCACCGTGCCGAACAGCAGTTCGCCGCGCTCGGCTTTTTCCCTTGCGCCCTCCACGTTGTCCAGTATCCACTTGATTTTGGTCGCCGAAAAATAGGCGTCGGGCACCAGCCCCGTCTTCTGGTAAATGCGCTCGGACAGCCCCTCTTTCTTCAATTGCTGGGCAATATCCGCCGTCCTGCGGCACTGCCACACGATTGCGTTGCTCACCGGTTCGCCCGTCGTTCTGTCCCACACTATGGTGGTTTCGCGCTGGTTAGTTATGCCGATTGCGGCAAGGTCGCCGATTATCAGCCCCGCCTGCTTCAACGACTCGTTGATGACGCAGATTGAGGAATTTACGATATCTTCGGGGTTATGCTCGACGTAGCCGACGGCAGGATAAATCTGTATGAATTCCTTTTGCGCTAAGCCTACTATACTTCCCTTTTTATCGAATATGATGGCCCGCGTGCTCGTCGTGCCCTGGTCCAACGCAAGAACGTATTTCATTTCCCTTCTCCAAAAGTATTGTCGGGTATTATTTTAACACGGCGGTTTTAAACTGTCAACGCCGCAACAAAAAAAGCTCTGTTCGTAG
The DNA here is from genome assembly GCA_947177825.1 of uncultured Clostridia bacterium. Lineage (GTDB taxonomy): Bacteria > Bacillota > Clostridia > Christensenellales > Borkfalkiaceae > Coproplasma. The sequence continues at coordinate 690 of CAMWWA010000208.1, read as the reverse complement.
CATATTGGATACTCCCTTGACACTTTATAATTGATTTGTTACAATTTATTTGTAAAATTTTGTAAAGTTTTTGAGTAAAATATTTTATGGCAAAAAATAGTTGGGATAAAAAAGAAATAATAGTAACTATTTTAATATTGCTTGGCGGTATAGCATTTACCGCTATGTCATTCTGCGTTTATTATCTTGTTAAGCCGTTACATCCGGCTATATTAGCCGTCATTTGCGTGGTTGACTTCCTTTATACTCTTTTTATCACATGTTTGGCATGCAAACATTTGCCAACGGAAAAATGGTTGTTAAAAGGATTTTTGGTGTCAATTGGATATATCGCTGTATTTATTGCTGTCTCTTCTTTATTTTTGTTAGCTTCCAATGCCCTTGAACTGCTGAAAAATAATATAATTGATATTGTTTTCTACGCATTCTTTACAAGTCCATGCATTTTTATTGTGATGGCGGTAGCTTTAATATGTTTGGCTTATTCTTGAGTGTTCTCCCATAAGACAAGAGGCTCTCGGACACTGTGTCCGAGAGCATTTTTATTTTATAAATATATCTACTTAATAAGAGCCGTCCGCAACGCGTTGAGCACGGCGATAAGCATAACGCCGACGTCCGCGAAAATCGATATAATTAACGGGAACGAGGGAATTGCAATGCTGAGCGCCATTATCGCAAACTTGACGA
>CAMWWA010000207.1 GCA_947177825.1 uncultured Clostridia bacterium | reverse complement strand
CTATTTCAAGCTGCCGTCCACAAGCCCCGCCAATACACGGAGAAAAGACGATGAGTGGTACGCCGCTTTACGAAGAGCTTTTAGCGGAACTTAATACATACGCAGAACCCGATTACGCCGCTTTTCATAGTCGGCTTTTAAAGAACGAAAAGTTAAACGTTCTCGGCGTGCGCGTTCCGACTTTGCGAAAGATGGCAAAAAAATATTCGGCGCGCATAGACGACTTGCTGGTTCTGCCCGACGATTATTACGAAATCACTTTCATAAAGCTTCAGGCGGCGGCACTTCTTCCGTGGGAAGATTTTATTAAATACGTTGATAAATGCGTTTCGCTAATCGACAACTGGGCAACCTGCGACTGTTTCAGCGCAAAGTGCATAGCTAAGCACAGGGAAGAATTTTTGCCTTTCGTAAACAAATTTTTGCAGGGTGGCGAATTTAATCAGCGCTACGCGCTCACCGTGCTCTTGTCGTTCTATATGGAGGAGCGCTGGCTCGGATTGATTTTTTCAAGCGTTTCGCATGCGGACACGTCGCTTTATTACGTACATATGGCGGCGGCGTGGCTGATTGCCGAAGTGCTCGTTAAGTTCTACGATAAAGGCGTGGAGTTTTTAAAGAGCGGCGCGCTCGATATCAAAACTCACAACAAAGCCATACAGAAGGCGTGCGAAAGCTACCGTTTAACCAAGGAACAAAAAGACTTTTTAAGAGGCTTAAAGAGATAATATGGAAATTGTAAAGCAACTTACCGAGGAGTTCAAGCTAAAACCCGACCACGCGGAAAACGTGGTAAAGCTTTTGGACGAGGGCAACACCATACCCTTCATTGCGCGCTACCGCAAGGAAATGACGGGCGCAATCGACGACCAGGTTTTAAGGCAGTTTGCCGACAGGTACGAATACCTTCAGAACCTCGAAAAGCGCAAGGGCGAGGTTGCCGCGGCAATCACCGAGCAGGGCAAGATGACCGACGAAATAACGGCGGCTATCGCGGCGTGCACGACAATGACCGAAATAGAGGACGTTTACCGCCCCTATAAGCAGAAGAAAAAGACACGCGCCTCGGTTGCAATTGCAAAGGGCTTACAGCCTCTTGCCGACTTTATACTTGCTCAGCAGGGCGACCCCTGGGCGGAAGCGGAAAAGTACGTAAACGCGGAAAACGGCGTGGAGAACGCCCAGCAGGCAATAGACGGCGCCAAGGACATAATTGCCGAAATCGTTTCGGACAACGCCGAGCTTCGCAAAAAGCTGCGCGCGCTCATGGAAAACCACGGCGAAATTCAGGTTAAGCTGGTCAAGGACGACGGTAAGGGCACGTACGATATGTACGCCGACTATTCCGAGCTAATTCCCGAAATCAAAAATCACAGAATTCTCGCCATCAACCGCGGCGAAAAGGAAGAGTGCCTGCGCGTAAAGGTCGCTTTCGACGGCGACGTGGCAAAGCGCGTATGCTCGGCAAAATACGTAAAGACCAAGGGCGCGTGCGCCGACCTTATCAAGGAGGCGGTGTCCGACGGTTACGACAGGCTCATTCAGCCCTCCGTAGAGCGCGAAGTGCGTTCCATACTCACCGACAGGGCAAGCGAGCAGGCAATAAGAATGTTCGAAGTCAACCTGCGCCCCCTGTTGCTTCAGCCCCCCGTAAAGGGCAAGGTCACGCTGGGCTTGGACCCCGGTTACCGCACGGGTTGCAAGGTTGCGGTGGTGGACGATACGGGCAAGGTGCTTGCAACCTCCGTAATCTATCCCGTGCCTCCGCACAACAAAATCGAAGAAAGTAAAAAAATTATTAAAGACCTTATCGCGAAACACAAGGTTGACGTCATATCCATAGGCAACGGCACCGCGGGCAAGGAAACCGAAATTTTCGTTGCCGACCTTTTAAAGGAAATCGACCGCAACGTATCCTACGCGGTAGTCAACGAAGCGGGCGCTTCGGTCTATTCGGCAAGCCCCCTGGCGGTGGAGGAATTCCCCGACTACGATTTGACTCTGCGCTCGGCAATTTCCATTGCAAGGCGCCTGCAGGACCCCCTGGCGGAGCTCATCAAAATCGACCCCAAGTCGATAGGCGTGGGGCAGTATCAGCACGATATGGACAAAAAGCGGCTGGACGCGGTTCTGGGCGGCGTTCTAGAAGATTGCGTTAACAGCGTAGGCGTTGACCTGAACACGGCAAGTGCGTATCTGCTGCGCTACGTCGCAGGCTTGAACGCAGGCGTTGCCAAGAGCGTTGTGACCTACCGCGAGCAGAACGGCAAATTCACCGAAAGAAAGCAACTTTTAAACGTTCCCAAGCTGGGCGCCAAGGCATACGAGCAGTGCGCGGGTTTCCTGCGCATAACCGACGGCAAGAACATTTTCGATAACACCGCCGTGCATCCCGAAAGCTATAAAAAGGCTGAAAAGCTTTTAAAGCTGTTCGGCTACACCGCCGCGGACGTCAAGGCGGACAACCTTAAGGAGCTTCCAGTAAAGATAAAACAATACGGCGAGGATAAAGCCGCGGAGTACTGCGAGCTGGACAAAGCGACCATGAACGACATAGTAACCGAGCTTATGAAACCGGGGCGCG
>CAMWWA010000206.1 GCA_947177825.1 uncultured Clostridia bacterium | reverse complement strand
ACCGCACAGCCCAGCCCTGCGCATACGGCAAGTATTATAAGTCTGTAAACGAGTACTTTATAGGTCGTTGCGAAATTATCTACAAATACGTGAAATGCATGCTTGAATTCCATTGTGTGTAAGTCCTGTTTTATTGTTTTAGTTCGCAGATTTTTCCTACGGCTTTGCTGCCGTTTATAACGAGGTAGAGGTAGGTGTTTACCGCATACCGTTTAAGCGTGCCCGGGTTGAAAAGCGTAACGCCGCCGACTTCTCTTTCAAGCGGCGAGTGGGTGTGCCCGAACAACGCAACCGCACAGCCTTCCTGTTCGGCTTTATACGCAAGTCGGTCGTAACCGCTCTTAACGCCGTACCTGTCGCCGTGGCAGGCAAAAATTTTCACGTCCTCAATCTGCAATGTAAGTTCGCTTTCGCCCAGCCTGGTAAAGTCGCAGTTGCCGTTTAAAAGATACGTCTTATCGGGAAATTCCCTGCGTATAACCTGTCCGTCGGACGACGTGTCGCCCAGATGAATTATATAATCGCTTTCGGAAAATATAGGAATAAGCTTTTCCACGGCGGCAATATTGCCGTGCGTATCTGAAAGGACGACAACCGTTTTCAAAGCTTGCTCCTTAAATCGCTGAGCGCGCGGAAGCGGTGGGAGACGGAATTTTTCTCCTGCTCGGTCGCCTCGCCGAACGATTTGCCTAAATCGGCGGAAAAGAACAGGCTGTCGTATCCGAACCCGCGCTCACCAATCTCTTCGAAGAGTATGCGCCCTTCGGTAAAGCCCTCGCCGAATACCGCTCTGCCGTCCGCGCCTATATAGCAAACCGAGCAGGCAAAGCGTGCGTTGCGGTGTGATACGCCGTCCAGCCGCTTCAATAAAAGCGCCCTGTTTTCGGCGGAGCCGCCGCCCGAAAAGCGTGCCGAATATACTCCGGGCGCGCCGTGAAGCACGTCCACGCACAGCCCCGAATCGTCTGCAAGCACGGGGCATTTAAGCTTGTCGTAAACGGCCTTAGCCTTGATATAGGCGTTCTCCTTAAAGGTCTTGCCGTTTTCTTCCACGTCGCCTTCAAAGCCCGCTTCCTTCATAGTCACGAGTTTAACGCCCTTAAAAATTTGCTTAATTTCTTCTATTTTATGCGCGTTTCCGCTTGCAACCACTATTCTTTCGGGTAAGCCGTTGGTATTCATAAACATATTATATAATACGGATTTCAAAAAGTAAAGCGTTTACCATTTAAGGTCGTGCAGTTCGCCTTTGACGTTAAAGTTTTTAAAATCGAGCTGCCGCAGCGCCTCGTAAACGGCTATCGCAACCGAGTTGGAAAGGTTTAGGGAGCGCAGCTCGCCAATCATGGGTATGCGCAGGCAAGTATCGGGGTGCTTTATCAAAAGCTCCTCGGGCAGCCCCTTGGTTTCCTTGCCGAACACCAGAAAGTCGCCCTCCTTAAACTGCGCGTCGCAGTGGCGCTTTCTGCCCTTGGTGGTGTAGAAGTAGAAGGTGCCGTCCGCGTTCGCCTCTGCAAGCTCTTCGAAGCTGTCCCAGTAGGTAATGTCGGCGTACTGCCAGTAATCGAGCCCCGCGCGCTTCAAATACTTGTCGCTCACCTCGAAGCCCAGCGGTTTTACAAGGTGAAGCTTGCAGCCCGTCGCGGCGCAGGTGCGCACAATGTTGCCCGTGTTCTGCGGAATTTCGGGCTCTACCAAAACGATATTGAACATAAAAAATGACCTCTTGCGGTATTTTATCACAAATATGCGCGTATGCAAAACTTTTTTATTTCGTTTGACAAAATACGCGTTTGATTGTTACAATTAAAATGCGAAAATTTTTAAAGTCGGAGTTAATTTATGTCGGCAGCGGCAGTAATGATGATTATAAACAGTATGTTTCTCATTCTCGGCGGAATAGTCGTATTCATGCTGGGAATGGAAATGATGGGTTCCAACCTCGAAAAGGCTGCGGGCAAAAACATACGTAAGCTTATGTCAAAGGCGGCTAAAAACCGCTTTACGGGCGTAGGTACGGGCGCCGCGGTAACCGCCCTCGTCAACAGCTCGGCGGCAACCACCGTCATGATTGTCGGTTTCGTTAACGTGGGGCTTATGACCTTGACGCAGGCGGCTTCGGTTATTATGGGTGCGAACATCGGCACGACCATTTCGGCGTTCATAATGGCGCTTTCGTCGTCGGGCAGCTCGTACTTTTCGGTCACCGCAATTTTCGCTCTTATCGCTTTCGCAGGCTTTGTCGTAACGCTCGTAAGCAAGCAGGATAAAGTAAAGCGTATCGGTCACATATTAGAGGGGATAGGCGTAATTTTCATAGGTCTGAACGTTATGTCGGGCGCGGTTTCGGCAATGCTCGCCAAGGAAGAAATAAGCGGCGCCGTGCAGAACGTGTTTATCGGCATAGGCTACGGCAAGGAAACTTTAACTTGGGAAATTATCGTGCTGTTCATTTTGGGCGTGGTTTTAACGGCGCTCATGCAGTCGTCGGCGGCGCTCACCGCAATAGTCATTTCGCTTGCAAGCCAGAACCTTATAACCCTGCAGATGGCAATGTGCATAATTCTCGGCGCCAACGTCGGAAC
>CAMWWA010000205.1 GCA_947177825.1 uncultured Clostridia bacterium | reverse complement strand
TTTTCGGCTAAAAATGCCTTATTTTATGATTATTGTTAAGGTCAATTTTTGACGCATATGCCTTAAAATTTTGAGTGGCAATGGAAAATATTGAAACAAATCAATAATGTTTAAGGGTGCGGGAAACAATGTTTCCCGCACCCTTTTTAGTTTTAGAAATTGAACGGTTTTTGCGACAGAATTCTCTGATTTTTAATTAACATTTGTTGGATTTTTTTGACCGTTTAGAGGTCGTATTTTGGGCTGTCGCACGACTGTCGCACGAAATTGTTTGTGCCTTAAAATGAGCTGTTTTGCATTGTTTTCAGCGAAAAGTGCTCAAAATCGAGTGGCTTTGAAAGGTGGTGGTCGCTTCAAGTCCAACAAGCGGAGCCATTCCGGTGATAATGGCGTAGAGGACCCACCTGTTCCCATACCGAACACAGAAGTTAAGCTCTATTGCGCCGCCCGTCTGCCGAAGGCAGCCGCACGAAGCTTAGCGTAGTAAAGTACTTAGGGAGTACCCCTTGGGAGGATAGGACGTTGCCGGATTTCAAAAAGTAAAAGGTACCATTGCGGTACCTTTTATTTTTTTGTGATTTGGTCGTACACCACAACATATTGTGTTCTATGTAAAATTTAGCACTATTTTAAATTTTTTTGTCAAAAAGTATTGAAATTTTCATTTACGTATGATATAATCCATACACTAAAAGTAGATTTTATGTGAGGAAACTTATATGAAGATGTTTAAAATGACGACTGGGGGGGGGCAAGCACTTTTAAGAAATAAGCAAGGCGTAAAGCGCGCGTTGCTTTATATACTCACGCCCGTATTCTGTGTCGCACTATGTGTCGGCGCAGTTTTTTCATTTTTAAAAACTGATAAGAAAGTAACGGCAAGCGCGGCGGTTAAACCAAGCGACGCAGTTACATATTCTATAACAACCGATCCTAATAATTTGGACAGTGATGGAAATCCCAAACCCATATTAAAGCAATCTATTACTACGTCGAACACTACTTTTAATTACAGCGTGCTAGCAGACGACCCAGTTGATACCGTCGGTGCACTTACTTTGGATAAAAGTACAAAAACAGCATCAATTACAAAAGTAAGTAGTAAAAATCCGGTAACTGAATATATGGCTGTTACAGCAACTATTAAAGTACCCGCTTATACTACATACGATATAACTTTTTCTTATTCCTTTGGTTTTAAGAGAACCAGTTCAGGCACGGCTAACTTAGCAACTGGTTTTTACTATTTCGGAAACACTATAGATAATGTACCCAATTCGTCTGACAGGTCGAGTACGTTGACAATTGGTAATGGTTCTGGCGCGACTTCTTCAAGTGACGGGATAGAATATGCGGTTCAATCCGTGAAAAGTTACACAGGTAGTGGTACCGGTAGCAAACCGTACACAGGAAAGCTTACTCCTTTAACGGTTACGAATAGTACCGATAAGGAAGAATCTTACTATGCTTACTTTGGTTTAGCGTTAGGTATAGCGGGCGGCTCTAGCTCTGCTAATTCAGCTAGTGCAACTTTGGTTTTGAACGAAAGTATAGACGTTACGGCGATAGCAAACGCGGACAATTTCGCACTGGATAAAACTACTGCCGCTTATGACGGTCAAGATAAAGAATTCAACGTTCAGAACTGGGATAGCACAAGGGTTGCGCTTACAAGCTATACCCGTAAAAAAATTGACGGCACTACCGAAACTCTCTATTCTTACAGCAACGACAAGACCGAGACGGTAAAGGGCACGAACCCGCTGGACGGCACTAAGGTATTAAAAGTGAAGAATGCGGGAACTTATACTCTTAAATTCGAGATTTACTATTGGTGCGGCGCGGTATGGAACAGCGATACCAACGACCAAACCTCTAGAACGTTTACCTTTACAATATCTCCCAAGGAAATACCTAAGCCCACTATTGCGGATGATCAGACGGAACGGGAATTCACGGGGAGCGCAATAAGCTTTAATTTCAGCTCTACGCTTTCCGCGGACGATTGGGCGAAATACGTAAAAGAGCTTGACAAAGATAAGATGACTGTAGCCGACAACGGCGATAAGAGCAGCGTAGTAGACAAGAGAAACAAGACGGTTGAAATTACGCACGTAGGCACTTACACCGTCAAGTTCGAGCTTGCAGACACGGAAAACACGGTGTGGGCGGACCCCGCTTCTACTGTGGGCGGCACTACGAAGGATGGAATAACCTCGGGCGGAACAAAGAATTTTACGCTTAAAATCGAGACGTGCACGACTTCTGCGCCCACGCTCGGCAATACGAGTAATCTGGGTTACGACGGCAAAGCGAAGGAAATTACGGTTACGGGCTTCGATTACAGATATATGGAAATGACCGTCGAGGGCAAGAACGGCACGGCGGCTGTCTCCACGGCGCCCATAATTTCGTACGACACCTATCAATACTGGATAAAGACCGACGACGGCACGATTACCGAAACCGACCCTCAGGACCCCGTCAACTATATTCAGGCGGAGGGACGGAGAAACTATAAAATAAAGGCAACTTCTGCGGGAAAGTATACTATAACTAACAAAATTAACGAACAAGGAAAAAAATCGTTCCTGTGGCAGGACGGCACG
>CAMWWA010000204.1 GCA_947177825.1 uncultured Clostridia bacterium | reverse complement strand
GCAAATTCCGCGGACAATTTCAATTAAATTTTGCAACAAATAAAAACCCGCCGCATAAAGCGCACGGACGGGTTTAACCCGTCCGCACCGTTTATTTATTAAATTTACCAAACTACTATTTCGTCGTCTTTATAGTGCCAGCCGTGTTCAGGCGTTTCCGTATAAAAGTACACGGTGTATTCAACGTTGTCACGGTCAGTGATTTTTATTGAAGTCCAATCTTCCTCGGTACCTTTAAACAATATCTTCAAGTTTTTACACTTAGTGAAAGCACTCATATCTATTTTTTCCACGCCTGCGGGAATTACTACGGTTTCAAGCGCATCACAGTAAGCAAGCACGTAACTTTCAATTGCATTAATGCCGTCAGGGAATGTGAAAATTTTAAGGCTATCGCAACCAAAAAACGCTCCGCTTTCAATACTTGTAATTTTGCCGAGGAAGGTAACGCTTTCAAGGTTCTCGCAACCCATAAACGTTTGATTGCCTATCTCGGTTATGCCTTCCGGTAAGGTTATACTTTTAAGCTTTCTACAATCCCTGAACGCAAAATCATCCAGATATTCAAGATTCTGTGAAAGAACTATATTTTCAAGGTAACCGCATTCGGAAAAAGCACCTTTACCTATATAAGTTATATCGTCAGGAATAACGAGATTTGTAAAGTATTGCGACTTGCAATCGCGGAAAGCATAATCACCTATTGCAGTTACACTTCCGTCCGAAGGGATAATGCTTGCATCCCAGCCTGCAACGATAGTTTTAGTAGTCCTGTCAATCAGGCAGTTGTTTTTACAGTAATATACGGGGTTATCCTCCGCAACGATAAACTTTTCAAATGCCCTACTACCGTTTAACGTTCCATTGAAAGAAGTTACACTTGCAGGAATACTTATAGTTTTAAGACTATAACAGCTACCAAATGCCGAACCAACCGTAACCACTCCTTCGGGAATTACTAATTCTTTTATTGAACTCCATGAAAATGCGCCGTCATAAATTACTTTGGTATCTTTATGTATAGTATAACTTTTTTTATCAACTTTTATTTCCATTAATACTACGTAAGGATTAGTTTCGTTGCCGAGATATAAGCAATCGTCGTATTCATTATATTTCATAACTCTACTTTTGTAATTAATGAACGTAGAACCAAGCTTGGTTATACTGTCAGGAATATTGATTTCAGCAAGGTTATTACAATAATGGAATGCTTGTTTCCCGATTTCATTAACGTTATTGCCAAGCGTTACTTTTTTAAGTATTTCACATCCCCTGAATGCGCCGTCACCGATTATTTCTATACTGTCCGGCAAAACAAGTTCTGTAATGTTCGCAAACCAGAACGCTCTCCTGCCTATACTACGACAGACGCTGCCCGCTTCAAACGTCAATTTTTTTACAAAGCAATCGTTTATACTGCTTGACGACTTAAAGTTAAATAAGTTTGCAGGCACGTGTTCAACGTCTTTACCTATGGTAACGGTAAGCCCTTTTTCTTTACCGCTATTCATAAAGACATCCGCACCCCAGTCCGCCAAATCGACGCAGTTTGCAGCATTATAATATACTTTTTCAAGCGATTTTAAGCCACCGAATGCAAATCTCCCCATAAAAGTTATAGTGCGCGGTATATTAACGCTTACTATATCGTCAAGCCCAACAAATGCCCCACCTTTTACTTCCTTTACGGGTAGCCCGTTATACTCTTCGGGAATTCTTAATTCATTATCGGTACAAGTACCCATACCCGTAACTATGTAATAAGTTCCGTCACTATTTAAAGCGTATTCCAATCCTTGGCTGAATTCGGTTATTCCGCAATCGCGGCATACACCTTTTATAAAACGATGTCCTTTGGCGGGAATAACTTCCGATTTTACCGTACCGCACTCTATGCACGATAAAAGCTTAACCCCGTCCAAAACGCAGTCGGACTGTTCAATAGTTACGGTATATAAAAAACTGTGACCGGTTGCGCGGGTGAACTTGTAGTCTTTATAACCGCACAGCGAGCAGGTGCGCATGCTGTACCCTATAGAAGTACAGGTTTCTTCAAGCGCAACGCTCCAATCGCCGTATTTATGGGCGCAGTCAGGAATTATGCCTATATTCTGCTGCCTGCCGTCCGAATAGGTAAACACCACTTCGCCGTTTGCGTTAAGTTCCGCCTTTATAACACCGACGCCGTCAATGCCGTCAGTTCCGTTTTCGCCGTTTATTTTACCCAAATTAAATTGTGTCAAATCGGTAAGCTCTACTATAAGTTCGCCGTTTGCGGTTTTGCTTATATTCTTAACGCCTACACCGTTCGCACCGTCTTTGCCGTTAGTTCCGTTTAATCCGTTGTTGCCGTTAACTCCGTCTAAACCGTCTTTACCGCGCAAAGCCGCAGTAAACTGCTCCAAGGTGCCGTCGTAGCCCAATTCGGTTGCAACGTTATATGCCTGTGTAATATTAGTAATTTCCTGCACGGACTTGTCTGCTTCCGTCTGGTCGCACGCGGTAAGCCCAAACGCGCAACATACGGCTGCCGTTGCGGAAAGTAATGCTATAAGTATCTTTCTTTTCATAGAGATTTCCTCCTTAAATAAAAAATAGCACATATATATTAT
>CAMWWA010000203.1 GCA_947177825.1 uncultured Clostridia bacterium | reverse complement strand
GATATGGATATCATAGAAGCGGTAAGTATGAAAAAGAAGTTCAATTACGAGCTTTACGAAACCCTTCAGATGATTTCAATGTAAAAGCAAATTAAAACCGCTTAAAACAAGCGGTTTTTTTATGGGAACGGTAAGTTTAATATGATTTTATGCGTTAATTTAAGCCCCAGCCTTGAAGTTAATATCGAGGTGGATTCGCTGTCCGTGGGCAAAGTGAATAAAGTTATAAGCCGCCGCACGTTTTTTACGGGTAAGGCAATGAACGTGGCGACGGGCGTTTCGCGTTTGGGCGCGCACGCGCTTGCAACCGGCTTTATGTACGAGGACAACGGCAGACTTTTCGAGCAGGAAATGCACAAAGAGGGCGTGACGTATAAATTCGTATGGAACAAGGGGCGCGTAAAGGAAGTTTATAATTTTATTGACAGGCGCTCGATGCTGACCGAGGTGGTTGACGAAGCTACGCCGATAGAGGAAGGCAAAGCGGAAACGCTTTTAAAGACGGTAGCCGACCTTTCCAAAAACTGCAAAGCGGTAGTTATTTCGGGCTACGTGCCTGCGGGACTTCCCGACGACTTTATGTGCAAGGTGCTTTCGGTCGTTCCGCAAAACGTAATCAGGGTTGTGGATAGCGACGGCGACAAGCTTTTAAAACTCGTGGAGTGCGGCGTGGACCTGGTTAAACCCAATTTAGAAGAGCTAAAACGCGCACTCGGCGTTAAAATTACCGACAGGGACAGCCTTATAAGGGCGTGCGAGGCGCTTTTGCAGAAGGGCGCAAAGCGCGTGTTGTTGTCGCTTGGCAAGCAGGGGGCGGTAATATGCGACGGAAAACAGCGGCTTTACTGCACGTCGCTTAACGTTGCAATGAATTCCACGGCAGGTGCGGGCGACGCAATGGTTGCGGCGGCGACCAAGGCGCTTGCCGACGGTGCGGAGCTTAAAGACATTTTGCGCTGCGGTGTTGCGGCTGGAACGGCATCTGTCACGCTTCCGGACAGCATATCTTTCCTGCGCGAAAAGTACGAAGAAATTTTAAGTATGATGACCGTAAAGGAAATTTGACTAAATACACTTGATTTTTGACGAATTTGCACTATAATTAAATATATAATATAGAAAGGCGGTACATAATTTATGTGGAACGAAAAGGGACCTTTGGAACTTTTAAAGGGAATGCCCAACGTATTGACGGCGGAAAATCTTGCTCAGATTCAGCGTGTCATCGATAACGACAAGTTTATAAACAGTCAGAGGTTAAGGGCTGACTTGTGCGGCAAGTACGCGCCTTTCTGCGCGGGTTGCGACAAAACGGTGACAAAGCCCTGCGCGGTTGCTTACGTAAGAATGAAGATTAAAGAGGGTATGGAAGTGCAGATGGAGAATATTCCCGACGAAGCACCCGAACCCCCTTCCGAAATCGAGGGACTGGAAGAGGTCGTTGAAGTCGAGCCCCAGCCTGAACCCGGCAAAAAGATAAGAATTGCTATCGCAAGGCGCAAGTAAATAATCCTTTAAGGAGTAACAAATTGAAAATACTGGTAACCGGCGGCGCGGGCTATATCGGCTCGCACACCTGTGTGGAACTGCTGAATAACGGTCATGACGTTGTGGTTATAGATAATTTTGACAATTCTTCACCCAAAAGCGTTGAAAGAGTTGAAAAAATTACGGGCAAGAAGGTTGCTTTATATAAGGGCGACGTGCGCGATAAGGCGCTTTTGAAAAAGATTTTCGAAGCGCATAAAATAGACTGGGTTATTCACTTTGCAGGACTTAAAGCGGTTGGCGAAAGTTGCGTTAAACCCATTGAATATTACGACAATAATTTATATTCCACGCTGGTGCTGTGCGACGTTATGCGCAGTCACGGTTGCAAAAAAATAGTATTTTCCTCGTCGGCAACCGTTTACGGAACGCCCGAAAAGCTTCCGCTTGACGAAAATTGTAAGACGGGCGGCACGACCAATCCCTACGGCACAAGCAAATATTTTCAGGAAATAATGCTTGAAGACATTCACAAGTCGGACGATAAGTGGACGGTTGTTTTGCTTAGATATTTCAATCCCGTAGGCGCGCACGAAAGCGGATTTATCGGCGAAGACCCCCAGGGGATACCCAACAATCTTACGCCGTATATTGCAAGGGTTGCAATAGGTTCGTTGCCCGAAGTGGGAGTTTTCGGAAACGATTACGACACACCAGACGGTACCGGAGTGCGCGATTATATTCACGTAGTTGACCTTGCAAAAGGTCACGTTGCAGCTATAGAAAAGATTAGCGCAAGCGGCGTTTATAAGTATAATTTAGGCACGGGGAACGGCTATTCGGTTCTGGAAGTTATTAAGGCGTTTGAAAAAGCCTGCGGCAAAAAGTTGCCGTATAGCATAAAACCCAGAAGGCCGGGCGATATCGCCGCGTGCTACGCCGATGCTTCCAAGGCAAAAAAAGAACTTGGTTGGGAAGCAAAGCTCGGTATTGAAGATATGTGCGCAAGCCATTGGAAATGGCAGTCGCAAAACCCTAAAGGGTATAAATGATTTACCAACCACAATATATAGTGGTTGGTGTAATTTTTTACACTATTTTAAACTTTTTTGACGAAAAGTATTGAAATTTTCATTTACATATGATAT
>CAMWWA010000202.1 GCA_947177825.1 uncultured Clostridia bacterium | reverse complement strand
CTGGTGGGGACCTGCGGGCACTACCGGCCCCTGCGGACCGGACACCGAAATGCACATTATCCGCAACCACGCGGCGGCGGACAAGCTTAATTCCGACCAGTTTGACGAAGCGCCCAAGGGCACCTTTTTGGAAATCTGGAACGACGTGTTCATGCAGTACAACAAGAACGAGCAGGGCAAATACGAGCCCCTTGCGCAGAAAAACGTCGATACGGGCATGGGCTTGGAGCGCACGCTTTGCATTTTAAACGGCAAGGACAGCGTATACGAAACCGACATATTCGAAAAGGCTATCGCAAAGATAGAGGAGCTGACGGGGCACAGGTACAACGAAAACGAGCAGACCACAAAGGCGTTCCGCGTCGTACTCGACCACGTGCGCACGGCAACCTTTATGCTGGGCGATAGCAAGGGCATAGTGCCCTCCAACACCGACCAGGGCTATATATTAAGAAGAATAATAAGAAGGGCGGTGCGCTTCGGCAGAAATATCGGATTGCCGCAGGGCGCGCTGAACGAAATATCCAAGACCATAGTAGAAAAATACGCCGATATCTACCCCGAGCTGGTTGCAAACTCGGGCAAGATAGAGGAGGAGCTGAACAAGGAAGAGGCTAAATTTTCCAGAACGCTGGCGCAGGGCATAAAGGAATTCGAAAAGGTTGCGGCAACCCTTCCCGAGGGCGGCGCGATTGACGGCGTAACGGCGTTCCACCTGTACGATACTTACGGTTTCCCCGTTGAAATCACGGTGGAAATGGCAGCGGAAAAGGGTTTGAAGGTGGACGTGGACGGCTACAACGCGGCGTTTACCGAACACCAGAACAAGTCGCGCGCGGGCAGCGAGCAGAAGTTTGCCTGCGGACTTGCCGACCACAAGGAGGAAACGACCTATCTGCACACCGCAACCCACCTGTTGCACGCGGCGCTTAAAAAAGTATGCTCGGACGAGATTGCGCAGAAGGGCTCCAACATAACCGAGGAAAGGTTGCGCTTTGACTTCAACTTTTCGCGCAAGCTCACGCCCGAGGAAGTGGCGGAGGTGGAAAACCTCGTTAACGGCGTAATCAAGCAGGATTTGCCCGTGGTAATGCGCGAAATGCCGCTGGAGCAGGCGCGCGAGGAAGGCTTTACGGGCTTGTTCGAAAGCAAGTACGGCGAGGTTGTAAAGACCTATACGATAGGCGATTTTTCCAAGGAAATATGCGGCGGACCGCACGCGGAGCACACGGGGCTTTTGGGCACGTTCAAGATAGCCAAGCAGGAAAACGTATCGGCAGGCGTAAAGAGAATTAAGGCGGTTTTAATCAAATAAACGGCGGTAAAAAATTGCCGAAAAAGCGCGAAAATTAAGCCCTGCAAAAAATTTATCAAATTTATAAAAAACTTAGTTTCCGCACGCAAAACGGCTTGACATAACTTTCATTTAATAATAAAATAGTTTTACATTGACGAAAACAGTTAAAAAATGAGTGAAATAGCGTCGGTTTCCAAGGGGGAACCGATAAGGAGAAAACAATGAAAACCTACATGGCAAATGCCCAGACAGTTGAAAGAAAGTGGTACGTTGTCGATGCCGCAGGCGTTCCTTTGGGAAGATTGGCTTCCAAGGTTGCGGCGATTCTTCGCGGCAAGAACAAGCCCACGTTTACACCCAACGTAGACTGCGGCGATTTCGTAATAATTGTAAATTCCGACAAAGTCGTACTGACCGGTAAAAAGCTTGACGACAAGTTTTACAGATATCACACCGGCTATATCGGCGGCTTGAAAGAGATATCCTACAAGAAGATGCTTGCTGAAAAGAGCGACCTTGCCGTATACGAAGCGGTAAGGGGTATGCTTCCCAAGAACTCCCTCGGCAGAGATATGATTAAGAAGCTGAGAGTTTACAAGGGCGGCGAGCACAACCACACCGCACAGAAGCCCGAAGTGCTGAAATTATTTTAAGGTAAGAGGTAAGGAAATATGGCTAAGGCTAATTTAAAGAAAAAGTTGCAGTTTTGGGGAACAGGCAGAAGAAAGAAGGCTATTGCCCGCGTTCGTCTTATTCCCTCGGGAACGGGCACCATTGTAATAAACGACAGAGCCTTTGAAGACTACTTCCCTCAGGCACTCGTGCAGTATCAGGTTAAGCAGCCCCTTGCACTTCTGGGCGTAGAAGGCAAGTACGACGTTATGGTTAACGTTTACGGCGGCGGCTACACCGGTCAGGCAGGCGCAATCCGTCTGGGCGTTGCACGCGCACTGCTTCAGGCAGAACCCGATTGCAGACCTGCACTCAAGAAGGAAGGCTTCCTCACCCGCGACCCTCGCGTAAAGGAAAGAAAGAAGTACGGCTTGAAGAAAGCACGCCGCGCTCCTCAGTTCTCCAAGAGATAAAAATTTGTGTATTCAAAGCCCCGCGCAGACAGCGCGGGGCTTTCTTTACCACAACATATTGTGGTTGGTGTAATTTTTTACACTATTTTAAAAAATTTTGCCGAAAAGTATTGAAATTTTCATTTACTTATGATATAATCCATACACTAAAAATGAATTTTATTGTTTGCGGTGTTTAAAAGCCAAGGCAAACAGTGGAGGAAATTTATATGAAGATGTTTAAAATGACGACTGGGGGGGGGGCAAGCACTTTTAAGAAA
>CAMWWA010000201.1 GCA_947177825.1 uncultured Clostridia bacterium | reverse complement strand
GCCCCGACTATTCGCTTATTACGGGCATATGCCCCCAGCATCTGGAAAGCTTTAAAACCATTGAAAACGTGGTAAAGACCAAGGGCGAAATAATTTCGGGCAGTAAAAAGACCTGCTTCATTGCGGCGGACTGCTTTGATTTATTCAAGGATATCGACGGGGATAAAGCGGTGTGCGGCTGCGTTTCCGAAGTGGTTGCGGATTGCACGGGTACTGAGTTCACGCTGACGCTCGGCAGTGATAAGCGCCGCGTAAAGACTAAACTTCTGGGTGCGCACTGCGCAAACAATATAGGGCTGTGCGCGCAGGCGGCTTACGCTATGGGCGTTTCGGCGGACGATATTGCGGAGGCGATATCGGCGCTCGAATTTATCGAGCACAGATTGCAGCTTATCGAAAGCAACGGCGTAAACATTCTGGACGACGGATATAACTCCAACGTGGTCGGCGCAAAGGCGGCGGTGGAAGTGCTGCGTTCGTTCGGCGGCAAAAAGATTGTCGTCACTCCGGGGCTGGTCGAGCTGGGCATTCTGGAAGAGAGCGAGAACATGGCGCTGGGCGCGGAGCTGGTCGGTCTGGATTACGTAATCTTAGTCGGCGAAACGCTTGTCGGCGCGGTAAAGCAGGGCTATCTGGACGCGGGCGGAGAGCAGGAAAAGCTTACCCTTGTGCCCTCGCTTGCGGCGGCGCAGGACGTAATAAAGGATATAATTCAAAAGGGCGATACGGTACTGTTTTTGAACGACCTTCCCGAAATTTACAACTGATAAAAATATTCGAGTATAATGCACTTACACCAAAGCTTAAAGGCTTTGGTGTTTTTTATTTTTCCGAGGTGATAATATATGACTGAAAAAAGTTACGACGTAGCCGTGGTTTTCGGCGGCGTATCAAGTGAAAACGAGGTTTCCGTAATAACGGGCACGATGGCGTGCAACGTTCTGAAAAAGGGCGGCAAAAACGTTCTGCCCGTGTATATCGACCACGACGGCGTTATGCGCGCGGACGAGGGACTTGCCGATATTTCCGTCTACAAAAAGCAGGGCTATGCTCAATTTGCAAAGTGCGGTTTTGCCGTCGGCGCTGTGGTGCTGTTCAATAAAAACGGCAAGCCCAAACGCACGGCGGAGGTGGGCGCCGTTCTCAACTGCTGTCACGGCGGCGCAGGGGAAGGCGGCGGTCTTGCGGGCTTGTGCGCAATTCTCGGTATACCCTTTGCATCCGCGGCGCTGTTCGAAAGCGCGGCGTTTATGGATAAGTATTATACCAAGCTCGTTCTGCAAAGTCTGGGCGCAAAGACGGCTAAATTCGTTTATTCGCGGGATATAAAGGGGGCAATCGAGGGCGCAAACGCCCTGGGATATCCCGTAATCGTCAAGCCCGCAACGCTCGGTTCGAGCATTGGCATTGCCAAATGCGAGGACGATGAAGAGCTTGCAAGCGCGCTGGAAACGGCGTTCGAGCTGGACGGCGGCGTGCTGTGCGAGGAGTATTTGAGTAACCGTAGGGAGATAAACTGCGCGGCTTACCTTTCGGACGGAAAGGTTATCACTTCGCCTTGCGAGGAGGTGGCTTCCGCGGGCGAGGTGCTGTCCTACGACGACAAGTATTGCGGCGGCGGCAGCAGGCTGTTTCCCGCTCCGCTGGACGAGGACGTTGCAATATCGATAAGAAAGGAAACGGCGCGCGTATACACGGCGCTCAATATGCGCGGCGTGGTGCGCTTCGATTACATAATCAGCGGAGGCGAAATCTACGTAAGCGAAATCAACACCGTGCCCGGTTCGCTTTCGCAATACCTGCTCTCGGAAAGCTACGCCGACTTTTACAAGGTGCTGAGCGGAGTTATTAAGCAGGCGAAAACCGACTTTGCCGCGCTTAAGCAAAAGCGGATTATATCCACGGGAATACTCAACGACATAGCGGCGGTGACCAATATGAAAAAGTAGGCGCTTTAAACGCTTGCAAGACGGGGGCGTTTTATAGTAGAATGTAGAAAATAAATTTTCAAGGAATACTATATGGCTAAGATACGCATGACCACGCCCCTCGTCGAGATGGACGGCGACGAAATGACCCGCGTTCTGTGGAAGTGGATAAAGGAAATTCTGATTGAACCCTACGTCGATTTGAAGACCGAATACTATGACCTCGGTCTGCCCGAAAGGGATAAGACGGACGATAAGGTGACCGAGGACAGCGCGCTGGCTACAAAGAAGTACGGCGTTGCGGTCAAGTGCGCGACCATAACCCCCAACGCGCAGAGGGTGGAAGAGTACGGACTGAAGCAGATGTGGAAGAGCCCCAACGGCACAATCCGCCGCATACTCGACGGCACGGTGTTCCGCGCGCCCATTCTCGCACGAGGCATAACGCCCTACGTTCCCGGATGGAAAAAGCCCATAGTGCTTGCCCGTCATGCTTACGGCGATATCTACAACTCGGTAGAAAGCAAGGCGCAGGCAGGTCAGCAGGCTTATCTTCTGATATGCGACAAGGACGGAAAAGAAGTTGAGCGCAAGCTCATTCACTCCTTCAAGGGCGACGGTATAGTGCAGGGCGTGCACAATCTGGACGCGTCCATACAGGCGTTTGCGCGCAGCTGTTTCAACTACGCGCTGGAAAATAAAATCCCCATGTGGCTGGGCGCGAAGGACACCATTTCCAAGACCTACGACCACCGCTTCAAGG
>CAMWWA010000200.1 GCA_947177825.1 uncultured Clostridia bacterium | reverse complement strand
ATGGACCCCGCAAAGCGTACCCTGGTAAGAATAAACGTGGAAGACGCCGTAGAGGCGGACAAAATGTTTGCCCTGCTCATGGGCGAACAACCCGAACTGAGAAGACAGTTCATAGAAGACAACGCCAAACTCGTTGCCGAGTTGGATATTTAAGGGGAGGAAAAAACTATGGCTAAAAAACAGACCAGCCCCGAGCTTACCGAAGAATTTGTCAAAACTCTGGCAATGACCAAGATGCTCGAGGTCGAAGTTGACGAAGAGCTTAAAAAATCGTTCATCGCCTACGCAATGGCGGTCAACGTTTCCCGCGCCATTCCCGACATAAGGGACGGTTTAAAACCCGTGCACCGCAGAATTTTATATTCTATGCACGACCTCGGTCTTTACAACGACAAGGCGTTCCGTAAGTGCGCGCGTATCGTCGGTGACTGCTTAGGTAAATATCATCCCCACGGCGACAGCTCGGTATACGATGCGCTGGTAAGACTTGCGCAGGACTTCACCATAAATATGCCGCTTGTCGAAGGACACGGCAACTTCGGCTCGGTAGACGGCGACCCCGCCGCGGCAATGAGATATACTGAAGCAAGGCTTTCCAAGATATCGTCGGAAATGCTCCGCGACCTCGACAAGGAAACGGTTGACTTCTACCCGACGTTCGACGATACGGGTATGCAGCCCACGGTTTTGCCTTCGCGCTTCCCCAATATGCTTGTAAACGGCTCTGACGGCATTGCCGTCGGCATGGCGACCAACATACCGCCCCACAACCTCGGAGAGGTTATAGACGGCGTCTGCGCGATGATAGACAATCCCGATATCGACGTGGACGAGCTTATGGAATACATTCCCGCCCCCGACTTCCCCACGGGCGCGCTCATTATGGGACGCGGCGGCATAAGAAAGGCTTACAAGACGGGGCGCGGCAACATAGTTATCCGTTCGCGCTGCGAGATAGAGGACTATCAGAGCGGCAACCAGACGCGTCAGAGAATAATCGTCACCGAAATTCCCTATCAGGTTAACAAGGCGAAGCTTATCGAAACGATGGCGAACCTCGTCAAGGATAAGAGGATAGAGGGCATTTCGGACATCCGCGAGGAATCCGACCGCGACGGTATGCGTATCGTTATCGAAATCAAAAAGGACGCGAACGCACAGGTCGTTTTAAATCTTCTTTACAAGCACACCAACCTGCAGATTTCCGACGGCATAATAATGCTTGCCCTCGTGGACGGAGCGCCCAAAATCTGCACGCTTAAGGACTTCATTTTCTACTATCTCGAACACCAGAAGGAAGTCATCCGCAGAAGAACCAAGTACGACCTTGCAAAGACCGAGGAGCGCGCGCATATCCTGCGCGGTCTGGTAATTGCACAGGCTTCTATCGACGAGGTAGTTGAAGTCTGCCGCAGCGCCGTGGACAAGAACGACTGCGTGCAGAAGCTCACTTCCCGTTTCGAGCTGGACGTTAAGCAGGCGACCGCGGTTGCCGAACTCAGACTGTACAGACTGTCCCATCTTGAAGTAGACAAGATTGCAGGCGAGTTGGACGAACTCGAAAAGGCTATCGCCGACTTCAAGGATATACTCGCAAACGAAAGCAGGGTATACGAAATAATAAGAACCGACTTGCTGGAAATCAAGCGCAAATATCCTTCGGAGCGCAAGACGGAAATCGCCGTAGACTTCGGCGATATCGACGACGAGGATTTAATTCCCGAGGAGCAGGTAGTAATCTCGCTCACGCACTCGGGCTACGTCAAGAGGCTGCCTGTCGGCGAATACAAGGCGCAGCACCGCGGCGGCACGGGCATCACCGCCCACAGACCGAAGGACGAGGACTTTGTGGAAAATATGTTCGTCTGCTCCACGCACGACAACATTCTGCTGTTCTCCAACCTCGGCAGGGTGTACTCGATTAAGGGCTACCACATACCGGAGGCGGCACGCACGGCCCGCGGCAGAGCGATAGTCAATATCGTTCAGATAGCGCAGGACGAAAAAATCGAAACAATAATACCTTTCAATTCGGAAAAACAGTTTATCTGTTTCGCCACCAAAAACGGCATGATTAAAAAGACGGACATTTCGCAGTTCGTCAGCATAAACCGCAACGGCAAAATCGCAATCAAGCTCAACGAAGGCGACAGCCTCATTTCCGTTCAGTACTGCTCGGAAGGCGACGAGATAATGGTTGCAAGCCGCAAGGGCAAGTGCATCACCTTCAATCAGGAAGACGTCAGAGCAATGGGGCGCGATACCGCAGGCGTAAGAGCAATGAAGCTTGTCGGCAAGGACTGCCTTGTGGATATGATAGTGGTGGACAAGCAAAAAGATATTATGACCGTCAGCGCAAACGGCTACGGCAAGCGTACCGACCCTTCCAACTTCCGTGCGCAGGGGCGTGCAGGCAAGGGTATAAAGGCAGGCACGTTCAACGAACTCACGGGTGCGCTCGTGTCGGTTAAGCAGGTCACCGACGATGACGACGCAATGCTTATCTCGGACGGCGGCACGATTATAAGAATGCACTGCTCGGATATTTCGCGCATAGGCAGGGCGTCAAGGGGCGTAAGGCTGATGAGGCTCAAAAACGGAGTGGTTGCAACCGTAGCGCTTACCGAACGCGACGATGAAGCCGAAACGCAGGCACCCGAGGAGAGCGCGGCAGACGTTCCCGAAGAGCCGGAAAGTAACGAAGAAGAGTAATAAGCAATAAAC
>CAMWWA010000199.1 GCA_947177825.1 uncultured Clostridia bacterium | reverse complement strand
CGGGAATACTGCGCGCGCAAGCGTGCCGTTGCAGGCAACCAAAAGACGGGCGACAGCTTTACGCAGCAGCCAGTATTTGCATTTCCGGTATTCTATATTATACAAATAATAAAATTTGGTATAAAAGATATTTTAAAAAGTTACTCTGATGAATTACAAAAGAAATCGGAAACTAATTTTACCGCAAACCACGCATCTTTTATAAGCAGTTCTTCAGGCGTTATAGAATCATCTAATATCCGTTTCATTAGACTACGGTTGCTTAAACCCACATGAAAATGCGTATAAGAATTTCTTATTTTTCTTAATTTATTTAAATCTTCTGCAAAAGTTTCTGAAATGATATTGTTTGCTTTTGATTCTTCGATGACTTTAGCAAAACTCGCTTCTGCGGTTTCATCTTCGCCTTGCATACAAAAGTTTGAAGACAATGTGTTTTCAAGAAAAATTTGCGATAAGCATATACAAGATAGGAAATTACCATTTATATAAGCATTTGGAATCTCTGTAATGGCGTACGAAGACGACAAACCGCCTGTTAACAATAAATCATATTCTTGACTCCAAAGAGGTAATGTCTTAATTTCATTTAACCTTTCAAGTCGAGATTTAAATGTTAACTTGTCTGAAATTTTTAAGTCACGTGATATACTCATTATTTTCGGGTTGGAAATGAATCTTTTCATTATTTCAGTCTTTAATTAATTCGGGTGGAACAGGCAACCCCAATTTAGACAAAGGAATATAACCGAAATAATAATCACACCCGACCGACTGTATGTAATCTAAAACGTCTTTATAAGCAGCTTGCCTGAACCAATCATCCAACAGATAAATGTATTTTACGTCAATATTTGCGGGAGCCATTAGCTTTTTATATTGCTTCTTTTTAAAATCGCAGGTTTGCAATTTTTCGTCAACTGAACCGGCAACCTGCTGATGTTTACACTCTATAATATATAAAGTGTTATTCAGCGAAACAAAAATGCTATCGTCGGGTAATAATCTTTTGGAAATATATTTTTCACAATCGATATTTAATTCAGCAAGAAATATAGAATAAAATGAATCTTTCTTAAATACTCTTGCTACTCTTTCATTATCGTAAAATACTTCGTTTGATATTACAGAATAATGCGGTTGCTGACTTAAAAAAGTAGCTAAATCCACTTTACCTTCAAATATTAACCCCGTGCGTGTATTGCCGCCGCCTTTACCGTTTTTTATCATTTTGTACTCTCCTTTAATTGCATATGAGCAATTCTTTTATTTTTCCACGACCGTCGGACTTGCTGTTTATCATACGGCTGGCATCGACTTTTTTAATTTTATACGATTTGTAAAGCTCTTCAAAAAAGGTATCATCTTCATTGACATTTTGAGGATCTGAATTGCTTAAAACAATTTTTGCGCCTGTTTCATTTATTTCGTCAATAAAATGCGCTAAGCGTATTTGCTCTTTATCATCAAACACATCCGCATTGTATAAAGTAAAACTTGAAGTTTGAGAAATAGGTCGGTAAGGCGGATCTAAATAAACAAAACTTTTTTCATCTATTACACTTTTGGATAGCGAATAATCACCGCAAATTATTTCAACGTTTTGTAACGCCTTTGAAACATTTTTCAAATTATCCTCATCGCAAATACAAGGTTTTTTATATGCGCCCATAGGAACGTTAAATTGACCTTTTCTATTTACACGATACAAGCCGTTAAAGCAGGTTTTATTCAAAAATATAAATAAGGCGGCTTTTTCAATTGAATTGCTTTCATTCAGTTCAAGGTTATTAAACCTATCACGTAAAGAATAGTAAAAGTATTTGCGCCCGTTTTCATCCATAGGTAAAAACAGAAGCTGCAATTCCGTCAACTTTGTTACAAGCGCATCCACATCATTTTTAATAGCCTTATAGGCATTAATTAATTCGGCGTTTATATCACTTATATAAATTCGCTCAAAATTAAACTTTGATAAGATATTGAAAAGTAATGCACCGCCCCCAACCATAGGCTCAAAATACTTTGTTAAAACCTTTTCCCCGTCAGAGGGAAGCATCTTTTCAAGCTCGTTTACAAGTTGACTTTTACCGCCAACCCATTTGACAAAAGGTTTTAATTGCACAGTATTTTGTTTTTCGTATCGGATTGTACGCTTATCAACAGGTTTTTCGGCAGTGCTTGGAATTATCCACATATTGCCGACCATCATTGCCCCTTCTATGCGATTTTCCGAGCAGAGAATTGCGACTCGCCTCTGAGAAATATTCCATTTTTCCGCCGCCTCTTTTGCGGAAATAAAGCTCAACATTTTGCACCTCGAACCGTCAAGGATATTATATTCTAAAACTCGAACAAAAGCAAGTAAATCTTTATCAAATTTGAGTTTACTATTACGGCTCCTACGGGAATACTTCGGCTACGCCTCGTGCCGTTGCAGGCAACGGGGCGAACCGCTCTGGTTTCTCGCAACTGCAGGGGTCGCCAACGGATTTACATTTTGGTGACAAAATGGTAAAGCGGCTAGCGCATAATGCGCTAGCCGCGTTCCGTTGGTGACCCCTACGGGAATCGAACCCATGTTACCACCGTGAAAGGGTGATGTCTTAACCGCTTGACCAACGGGCCTTATTTTAGGCTTAAAGCCTTATATGTAATACGCGTACGCGTTGTTTGTTTTTGGTAGCGACGGGTGGATTCGAACCGCCGACCTGCCGGGTATGAACCG
>CAMWWA010000198.1 GCA_947177825.1 uncultured Clostridia bacterium | reverse complement strand
TGGACCAGGTCTTTACAACTTTCTTTTCGCCCGCAGCGTTCATTGCTTCTATTCTTGCCATAAGCCTTTCTTCGACGTAAGGCCCTTTCTTAACGCTTCTTGACATTTACCTATTCCTCCTTTAATTGATTCTCTTTAAGATATATTTGGAAGAAGTGTTCTTCTTCTTTCTGGTCTTATAACCCAGAGCAGGCTTGCCCCAAGGCGTCATAGGACCTGCATGTCCGACGGGGCACTTGCCCTCGCCGCCGCCGTGAGGGTGGTCGTTGGGGTTCATGACGGAACCTCTTACGGTAGGTCTGGTGCCGAGGTATCTCGTCTTGCCCGCCTTGCCGAGGTGAACTATTTCGTGTTCGAGGTTGCCGACCTGTCCGATGGTCGCCCTGCACTTGATAGAGATAAGGCGCATCTCGCCGGAAGGCATTTTGATGGTCGCGTAAGCGCCCTCTTTTGCCATAATCTGCGCGGAAATACCTGCCGCTCTCGCAATCTGCGCGCCGCGTCCGGGCTGCATTTCGATTGCGTGCACAACGGTACCTACGGGGATATCGGCAAGCGCGAGCGCGTTGCCCGCCTTGATGTCCGCGGTGGGACCGGAGATAACCGTGTCGCCTACGTTGAGTCCGACGGGTGCGAGAATGTATCTCTTTTCGCCGTCAGCATACGCAAGGAGCGCAATGTTAGCCGACCTGTTGGGGTCGTACTGTATCGAGGTTACCTTTGCGGGGATACCGTCCTTATTTCTCTTAAAGTCGATAACTCTGTACTTTATCCTGTTGCCGCCGCCGATGTGACGAACGGTAATTCTACCCGTATTGTTTCTGCCGCCCGTCTTTCTCTTGTCGTGTAAAAGGCTTCTTTCGGGCTTGTCGCCGCTAAGCTCCTCTCTTGCTAGAACGGTCATGAAACGGCGCGAAGGGGAAGTGGGTTTAAATCTCTTGATTGCCATTTTTCATTCCTCCTGTCAGGACAGCGAGTCGAAGAACTCGATGGTCTTCGAATCGGCTTTAAGCTGAACGATAGCCTTCTTGTAATCGGGAGTATAGCCCTCGTTCCTGCCCATTCTTTTGAGCTTGCCCTTG
Source organism: uncultured Clostridia bacterium (assembly GCA_947177825.1). Classification (GTDB taxonomy): domain Bacteria; phylum Bacillota; class Clostridia; order Christensenellales; family Borkfalkiaceae; genus Coproplasma. The sequence continues at coordinate 1,648 of CAMWWA010000198.1, read as the reverse complement.
CAGTTAACGGTGTTCACGTTTGCAACCTGAACGCCGAACAGCTTTTCTACGGCGAGCTTGATTTCGGTCTTGTTTGCCGACTTAGCAACGATGAACGTGTACTTCTTGTCGGCTATTCCGTCGTAACCCTTTTCGGTGAGAAGGGGTTTTATAATGATGTCCTGTGCTAACATTATTCTCCGTATGCCTCCTCGATTTTCTTGACGGCAGCCTTGGTAAGAACGACCTTAGCGTTGGCTACCACTTCGTATACGGATATCTGCTCTACGGGCAGGGTGGAAAGATTTTCAAGGTTTCTTGCAGCAAGAATAACCTTCTCGTCCGCCGTATCCATATATACTATAGAGCTCTTGTCGAGGTTGAGCGCCTTCTGGAACGCCGCCATCTCCTTAGTCTTGCCTTCCTTGACCGCGAGGTTATCGATTACGACCACTTCGCCGTCGGCAACTTTCTTGGAGAGCGCCGAGATGAGCGCGGCAACCTTTGCCTTCTTGTTCATATCCTTGGAGAAGTCGCGGCTCTTGGGTGCGAATACTACGCCGCCCTTAATCCACTGGGGTGCCCTTATGGAACCCTGACGGGCGTTACCCGTGCCCTTCTGTCTCCAGGGCTTTCTGCCGCCGCCCCTTACTTCCGTACGGGTGAGGGTGGACTTGGTTCCCTGTCTGTCGTTGGCAAGTCTTGCAACGACCGCCTGGTGAATGAGTTCTTCTCTGTATTCGGCGCCGAAGACCTTGTCGCTGAGCTTGAGCGTACCCGCTTCCGTGCCGTCCATCTTGTATACTTTAATGCTGGGCATTTCTCTCGTCCTCCTTATTTAACGGTATCGTTAATGGTAACGATGCTTCCGTCAGGTCCGGGAACAGAACCCTTTACCAAGATGCAGTTTCTCTCTACATCTACTCTGACGATTTCGAGGTTCTGAACGGTTACGTTGTCGCAGCCGTACTGACCCGCGAGGTGCTTGTTCTTGAATACTCTCGAAGGCGAGCTGTTCGCACCCATGGAGCCGGGCTCTCTGTGCACGGGGCCTACGCCGTGGGTTTCCTTCAGACGGTGCTGGTTCCATCTCTTGATGACGCCGGAATAACCGTGACCCTTGCTTACGCCGTGGGCGTCTACTCTGTCGCCCGCCGCAAAGACGTCCGCCTTGACTTCCGCACCTACGCTGTAGGAAGAAAGGTCGTCGAGTCTGAATTCCTTGAGCACCTTGCAGGGCTTAACGCCTGCCTTCTTGAACTGACCGAGTTCGGGCTTGGTAAGCGCCTTTTCGGTAGTTTCACCAAAACCGAGCTTCAAAGCGGAATAGCCGTCTTTTTCCACAGTTTTGATTTGTATTACGGGACAGGGACCTGCCTGCAATACCGTGACGGGGATTACCTTCCCCTCCGCCGTAAATATCTGAGTCATTCCTTCTTTACGGCAGATGATTGCTTTATTCATTGATAAAGTTCCTCCGATAAAATTTTTTATTTTTCAGATACCGCGTTCCGCCGTCCCGCCGTTACCGTCGTCCGCTTCCCGTTGGGTATCTATATTGGCTTAATTGATTACAGTTTGATTTTGATGTCTACGCCTGCGGGAAGGTGAACGGTGTCCAGAAGCTTCGCGTTGGGGGTGTAGATGTCGATAATTCTCTTATAAGTTC
>CAMWWA010000197.1 GCA_947177825.1 uncultured Clostridia bacterium | reverse complement strand
CCTTTACGCGAGCCTGAGGTTACGCCCGCGGCGAACCCTGCCGAGCGCGGTTCCAGGCTGTTCGATTTATTCAGTTCGTCAAATCCCAGATTGAGCGGCGAGCGCCGCATTGAGCCCGACGTTTCGGCACTTCAGGCGCAGAGGAGAGAGAGCAGCAGAGAAAATCTCTTCGATGAGGAGAGCGACGATAATCTTTTCGGCGACCAGACTCCTTTGGCGGAGCGCGGCGAAACTCCAAAGGCGGAAAGCCCCGTCGTGCCCCCTGTAAGAGAGCGCGGTGTTTTAAGCGACAGAGCCGACGGCGGTATGGTTGAAGCTCCCCGCAGACCGGTGCCTCCCGTGGTTGAGAGCGCACCTAAGAAGGTAGAGGAGCCCAAGCCTCCCGTAGAGGAAAAACCCAAGCACGTCTGGAAAAAATACGTGCGTCCTACGATTGACCTTTTGGACGATTATCCCGAAAACAATAACGTAAATACCGCCGAAATTGAAGAGAGCAAGCAGATTATATGCGATACTCTCGCCGATTACCGTATCGACAGCAGAATATCGAATGTTGTAGTCGGACCGGCGATTACCAGGTACGACGTCATAATCGAGGACAGAACCAACATTAAAAACGCGCTCAAATACAGGGAAGCCATAGCAATGGCGCTTATGAAGGAGAACGTTACCGCGTATCTCAACTATTCCAAGGGCGCAATATCTATAGAAGTTCCCAATTCCAACCGCTGCGTTGTTGGACTGAAAGGAATGCTAACAAGCAGTACGTTCCTCAATGCCAAGCCTAACAGCCTGACGTTTACCCTCGGTAAGAACGTTGAGGGACAGACCGTCTGCCCCGATATTACCAAGATGCCTCACCTGCTGGTTGCAGGTACTACGGGCAGTGGTAAGAGTATTTGCCTTTCGACTCTGATAGTCAGCCTTCTGTACAAATACGGACCCGAGGAACTCAGATTTATTCTCGTGGACCCCAAACAGGTTGAATTCATTTCCTACGATAAACTGCCCCACCTTATGATTAACGAAATTATTTACAACGTTGACAAGGCGATAAAGGCGTTAAACTGGGCGATTAAGGAGATGGAAAACCGCTATCAGCTCTTCAAGGAGATGACCGAGAAGGGTATAGCGACCAAAAATCTGACCGAGTACAACGCGCATCTTCCCGAAGGCGAGGAGAAGTTGCCTAAGATAGTAATTATTCTCGACGAATTCGGCGATTTGATGTTGCAGGCTAAAAAGGATATTGAGAGCAGAATTATAAGGCTTGTTCAGAAGGCGCGTGCCTGCGGAATACACCTTATTCTTGCAACCCAGCGCCCTTCGGTTGACTGCATAACCGGTCTTATTAAATCCAACCTGCCTACCAGAATTGGTTTCAAGGTTAACTCCTTCGACGACGCAAGGTGCATCTTCGATATCGGCGGTGCGGAAAAGCTTCTCGGCAAGGGCGATCTGTATTTCCGCTCGGCGGAAAATCCCGACCTTGCGAGAATTCAGGGTTGCTTTATAGATACGCACGAGGTACAGAAAGTAACCGACTTTATAAAGCAGAATAACGAAACCTATTTCGACCAGAGCGTGAGTGACTTTATAAATACCGTAGAGGAAGAACCCGTGGACGGACCTTCCGAAGACGGCGTTGCGGGCGGCGATTCTACCAAGGTGGACGACACGTTTATAAAAGCACTTAAATTCTGCGTTACCAGCAACCAGGCTTCCGTGTCTATGATTCAGCGCCGTTTCCCTATCGGGTATATGAAGGCGTGCAAGATTATTGACTGGATGGAAAATATGAATTACATAACCCAGTCGGAAGGCTCCAAGCCGAGAAAAGTGCTCTTATCGCGTGAAGAATTTGTTCAGCGGTACGGTGACGTTGATGACTGATTTTAAGCAGAAGAAATTCGGCGTAATCTCTCTCGGTTGCGATAAGAACCGCGTCGATACCGAAAAGCTTTTATCGCTTATAAAGTCAAACGGCTGCACGCTTACGGACGATATTTCGGAGGCGAATATCCTTATCGTCAACACCTGCGCATTCTTAAACGAATCCAGAAAGGAAGCAATCGAAACGGTGCTTGACGGAGCTTCTTATAAGAGTGCAAATCTGGAAAAGCTTGTCGTCAGCGGCTGTTTGCCCCAGAAGTACGTCGGGGAACTGTATGATTCGCTTTCAGAGTCGGACGTCTTTCTGGGAACCAACGATTACGATAAATTTTTCGAGGCATTGGAAAAATCGTATAGCGGTGAAAGAGTTAATTTCGTCGGTTTTGGCGATAATACTTTCAGCACGAACCGTGTAGTCACTACGCCTTGTCATTACGCATATCTCAAAATTGCCGACGGCTGCAATAATTTCTGTACTTACTGCTTAATTCCCAAAATCCGCGGCCGGTACGTAAGCTACCCGATGGAGCAGCTTTTGAGAGAAGCGGAGGATTTGGGTGACGTTTCGGAGCTGATTTTGGTTGCGCAGGACGTTTCGAGATACGGTATTGATATTTACGGAAAAAAATTTTTAGTAAATTTTTTAAAAAAGCTGACAACACTTGTCAACATTAATAGTGTAAGATTACTTTACTGTTATCCCGATATGATTGACGACGAGCTGATTGCCGAAATCAGGGATAATCCGAAAATAATAAAATATCTCGATATTCCTTTGCAGCACAGCGAAACGCGAGTGCTCAAACTTATGAACAGGCGCGGCAAGCGAGAGGAATATCTGGCGC
>CAMWWA010000196.1 GCA_947177825.1 uncultured Clostridia bacterium | reverse complement strand
AAATAACGGCACACGGCAGCAATCTCTTCCACCTGCCCGGGAAGGCAATCCAAAGCAACGTTGGGACAACCGTCTAAAGTGTTGACGGGAGCCTCCTCCGTATCCACGCTTCTTATTTCCTTACCGTAACTGTCGTACACCGTGTACCCGCTTTCGGTTTTAAGAGTGAAGCACTCCACCCTCTCGCGGATAACGACGTTCACCGTGCAGGGAAACTTCTTTTCGTAGCTTTCAACGGCAAGAACTTCGGTTGCCGAAACCTTACCGTAAACGTCGTCGTCACCGATAAAAAGCAAACCCGAGCCCTTAAGCTTGTTTAAGTTTTCCCTTGCGGCAGCGTACTCAACCTCGGTATATTTACCCGAATAATCTATATAGGTCACGTTGACGTTGCGCACGGATAAAATAATTCCCGTACCGATAACGATTGCTATACAGAAGACTATTGCCAAGCCGACAGCCATTAATTTTCTTGTGTACTTCATACGTAATCAAACGGCTACGCGGACGATATCTCCCCCGAGAGCCCTCAGTTTATATTCAAAATCCGAATACCCCCTGTCAATGTGGGATATATCGAAAATTTCGCTTCTTCCTTCCGCCGCCAAAGCGGCGATAACCAGCGCGGCGCCTCCGCGCAAATCGTGCGCAATTACTTCCGCACCTTTAAGCTTTTCAACGCCGTGCACAAACGCATTGCGGTCGATTACCGTTATATCCGCGCCCATCTTTTTAAGTTCGGGCACGTATTTGTAACGCGTTTCGAAAAGATTTTCGGTTACTATCGAGTTTCCGCGGCACACGCAGCAAAGCGCCGTCATCTGCGCCTGCAAGTCGGTCGGAAACCCGGGATAGGGCTGAGTTTCGATACTCTTTACCGAATACGGACGCCTGTCGCTACGCAACATTATTTTATCATCTTTTACACGTATTTTGCAACCGTTTTCGCGAAGTTTATGTAAAAGCGAGCTCAACAATTCGGCATTTACGCCGTTTAGCTGTATTTCCCCTCCGCACATAGCCGCGCCTATTAAAAAAGTACCCGCCTCAATCCTGTCGCAGATGGGCAAAAATTCTCCGCCGCCAAGCTTATTTACGCCGTGTATGACTACCGTTCCCGTGCCGGCGCCGGAAACCTTTGCGCCTATGTAATTCAAAAATTTCTGCAAATCCTCGATTTCGGGTTCTCTGGCGGCGTTCTTGATTACCGTCGTACCCTCCGCCTTTACGGCCGCAAGCATAATATTTTCGGTCGCACCCACGCTGGGACAATCGAGCATAATCTCGTTGCCCGTAAGCTGCTCGCATTCGCAGGATATGTAACCGTTGGATTCGGTAATTCTTACGCCCAGTCTCTTTAAACCGTTCAGATGGAGATCTACCGGTCTGAGCCCTATGTCACAGCCGCCCGGATATGCGATTTTAGCTTTGCGGAAGCGGGATATTACCGAACCGAGCAAAAATACCGACGAACGCAGCTCGCGCGCCAACACGCTCGGAATTTCACAGCAATCGGAGCAGGAGGCGTCTATTTCCACGTCGCGGTCAATATAGGTACAGCGGCAACCCAGGCAACCCAGAATTTTAATCATATTATGTACGTCCGAAATGGCCGGCACGTTGCGGATGACTATTTTTTCGTCCGTTAAAACACTTGCCGCCAAAATCGGAAGAACAGAATTTTTTGCCGTCTGAATATTGACCGTACCGTACAGACCGTTCCCCCCGTTGACAATGTATTTATCCATAACAACTCCCTGTAAGTAAATAATAAAGCAGCCCGCAAACAAAAACGGCTGAGAATTTTCCGTTTTTTCGCGCGCCGTAAAGAGTGTGACGGGCAATAAATACCCGCCTGTCACTCTACTTTATTATATGGGAATTGAATTTTCGGTGTTAATTCGTGCGTGATATGGCGTACAACACTCCCATCGACGCCATAGTTATAATGAGCGAAGTGTTACCGCTGCTGATAAGCGGCAAGGGCAAGCCAGTGGGCGGAATCGTTCCGCTGACGACGAGCGCGTTTATTACCACCTGTATTCCGTAAACCAGCGTTATGCCCGAAGCAAGCAGAAAACCGAATCTGTCCTTGCAGCGCGAAGCGATACGGAATCCGCGGTAAATTATGAAACCGCTGACGATAAAGAATGCGGCAAGCCCGAAAAAGCCCAGCTCCTCCCCCATAACCGACATTATAAAGTCACTTTCGGCAAAGGGAAGAAAGCGGTATTTCTGGGTTGAGTTGAACAGCCCCACTCCGAACAGTCCGCCGTTGCCGAGCGCATACAGCGACTGAATTAACTGATAGCCGTCGCCTTTGGGCGAAGCCCACGGGTCGATAAACGCGCTCAGGCGCTGTAAACGGTACGGCTCCAGCAAAATGAGCACGGGCACGGCGACTACGAACGGAATCAAAATTATTGCGAAGGTTTTAAAATTGGTGCCGCTGAGGAAAATCATTGCAAGCATCAAAAGCCCGACGCACATGGTTATCGACATGTTGGGTTCGGCAATTATCAGCAGGCAAAAGAGTATGCCCACGGCAAGCACGGGCAGAACGCCGCGGAAGGTTTTAACCTTTTCGTAATTTTTGGAAAAGTACGCCGCGGTGAATATGACGAACGCGTATTTGGCAATTTCGGACGGCTGCAGGGTGAACGAGCCGAAGCCTATCCACCGCGTTGCGCCGTAGTTGGTTACGCCCACGCCCGGAACGAATACCAGCGCAAGTAAAA
>CAMWWA010000195.1 GCA_947177825.1 uncultured Clostridia bacterium | reverse complement strand
ACGTTGAAACGTGGGCGAATATCGCACCCATCATCTTAAACGGCGCGGAGTGGTTCGCGAATATCGGTACCGAAAAGAGCAAGGGCACCAAGGTGTTCGCGCTCGGCGGAAAGATTAACAACGTAGGACTTGTGGAAGTGCCCATGGGCACCAAGCTGTCCACCATAATCGACGAAATCGGCGGCGGCATACCCCACGGCAAAAAATTCAAGGCTGCGCAGACGGGCGGCCCCTCGGGCGGCTGTATCCCCGCAAAGTATATCGATATCGAAATGGATTTCGACAACCTGGTTGCAATCGGCTCCATGATGGGCTCGGGCGGACTTATCGTAATGGACGAGGACACCTGTATGGTTGATATCGCCAAGTTTTACCTGGAGTTCACCGCGGACGAAAGCTGCGGTAAGTGCGCGCCCTGCCGCATAGGCACCAAGCGTATGCTGGAGCTTTTGACCAAGATAACCGACGGCAACGGCGAGGAACACGACCTTGAAAAAATAAAGGAAATCGCCGAGCATATGAAGAGCTCGTCGCTCTGCGCGCTCGGACAGTCGGCGCCCAACCCCATACTGTCTACGCTTGCGCATTTCGAGGACGAATATATCGCGCATATTCACGACAAGCACTGCCCCGCGGGCGTGTGCAAATCGCTTTTGAACTACTACGTAAATCCCGACAAGTGCCGCGGCTGTACGCTGTGCGCACGCAACTGCCCCGCAAACGCAATCAGCGGCGCGGTCAAGAACCCTCACGAGATAGACCTTAAAAAGTGTATCAAGTGCGGTCAGTGTATTTCGCACTGCAAGTTCAACGCAATCGAGAAGAGATAAGGGAGGAAGAGAGTAATGGTAAATTTAAAAATTAACGGCATTGCGGTAAGCGTGCCCGAAGGTTCGACTATATTGCAGGCGGCAAAGCTCGCCAACGTGCGTATTCCCACCCTGTGCTATTTAAAGGAAATCCAGTGCATCGGCTCCTGCCGTATGTGCCTGGTGGAAGCGACGGGCGCAAGGGGACTGGTCGCCGCGTGCGTCTATCCCGTAGCGGAGGGAATGGAAGTAAGGACGAATACCCCCAAGGTAAGAAAATCCAGAAAGACCACGCTGGAGCTCATTCTTTCCACGCATAAAAAGAAGTGCCTTTCCTGCGTGCGCTCCATGAACTGCGAGTTGCAGAAGCTCGCTTTGGAGTACAACGCGGAAGAGGACAAGTTCGGCACCGACCACGATATAAAGCCCGTGGACGACCTTTCGCCGTCGGTTGTGCGCGACAATTCCAAGTGCATTATGTGTACGCGCTGCGTTGCGGCTTGCGAAAAGCAGACCATAGGCGCAATCGGTCCCAAGAACAGGGGCTATGCAAAGACTATCGGTTCGCCGTTCGACGTTTCGCTGGCGCATACCACCTGCGTAAACTGCGGTCAGTGCGTAGTTGCCTGCCCCGTAGGCGCGCTGTATGAAAAGAGCTCGGTTGCCGACGTCTGGGGCGCAATCGTAGACCCCAATAAGAAGGTAGTGTTCTTTACCGCACCTTCCGTAAGGGCAACGCTGGGCGAGGCGTTCGGTCTGCCCGTGGGCACCAACGTGGAAGGCAAAATGGTTACGGCTATAAAGCAACTGGGCGACGTGGAGTGCTTCAATATGGACACCACCGCCGACCTCACGATTATGGAGGAGGCGAACGAGCTGCTTGCCCGTTTAAAGAACGGCGGCAAGACGCCCATGTTCACAAGCTGCTGCCCTGGCTGGATAAAATTCTGCGAGCATTATTATCCCGAATTCTTACCCAACCTTTCCACCTGCAAATCGCCGCAGGAAATGTTCTCGGCACTGCTTAAAACCTACTACTGTAAGAAGAACAATATCGACCCCAAAAACCTGTACGTCGTTTCGGTTATTCCCTGCACGGCTAAGAAGTTCGAAGTCACCAGGGAGGAGCTGGGCAATTATACCGACAGCGCAATCACCACGCGCGAGCTTGCCAAGATGATTAAGGAAGCGGGCATCGACTTTGCAAACCTTTCGGATACGCCTTACGACGACCCGTTCGGTCTGGCGTCGGGCGCAGGCGCAATCTTCGGCGCTACGGGCGGCGTTATGGAAGCGGCTCTCAGAACGGCGGCTATGGCGCTCGGCGACGGCGATAAGCCCATCGTGTTCAACGAGGTTCGCGGCACCGAAGGCTTGAAGGAAGCAACCTACACGCTGGGCGGCAAGACCGTAAAGGTTGCCGTTGCAAGCGGACTTGCCAACGCAAGAATCATTCTGGACGGCTTGAAGAGCGGCGAAAAGGATTACACCTTCGTTGAAATTATGGCTTGCCCCGGCGGCTGCGTAAACGGCGGCGGACAGCCCTACGTTCACGACGAAATCCGCAACTCGGTTGACTTAAAGACTCTGCGTGCGCAGGCGCTGTACGATTACGACAGCGACAGCAAGGTGCGTTGCTCGCACGATAACGCAACGGTTACGGCATTGTACAAGGAGTTCTTCGGCGAACCCAATAGCCACAAGGCGCATGAGCTTTTGCACACCACTTACGTGGAAAGACCTAAGTACTGAGTCTCCGCTTATAAGCGTCGCAATACTGTGTCGCGCTGCGGCAACCCTCGGTCATTTACTTCATTGTAAACTCCTTCGGGTTTTCCTCGCGCTCCTTGTCTTGCTCGCTTCTAATCGGAGGGGAGTAGGTGAAAATTTAATAGAAACAAGCGCCGCGCAAATTGCGCGGCGCTTTAG
>CAMWWA010000194.1 GCA_947177825.1 uncultured Clostridia bacterium | reverse complement strand
CCGTAGGGGAATGGAGCGTAGAGAACGTGAAGGCGTGCGCCCAAAGACAGTCGCTCATTCTCGACTGTGCGCAACGCGCGTTAAAGCCGAACGGCTTGCTCGTCTATTCAACCTGTACGTTCGCACCCGAAGAGGACGAGCGGCAGATTGAAAATTTTCTTGCGAAATACAAAAATTTCAAGCTGCTGTCAATGGAAAAGCTCTATCCGCACGAGTGCGCGGGCGAGGGGCATTTCGTAGCCCTGCTGCAAAAGACCGACGGGGAGGAAGGTGCGGTCGCTCCGTTTAAACCGACCTTTACGGATAAAAAAGCGCTTTCGGAATACAGAGATTTCGAAAAAAAGTATCTGCACCGCGCGCCTTATCAAAATCTTCATTGCGCAGGCGGAGTAATCTATTCCATAACGGACGACTGTCCGTCGCTACCGTTCAGAACACTGCGCGCAGGCGTGCGCTTGGGCGAAATCAAGTCTGGCAGAACCGAGCCGTGTCATTCGCTTGCAATGTGCCTTGAAAATACTCAGGCAACCGCCGTGGAGGTAGACGAAAAGACCGCGCTTGCCTATCTAGGCGGAAACACTTTCGCCTGCCACGAAAAGCTTTCGGGCTGGGCGCTTGTCACGTATCTGGGCTATCCGCTCGGCTGGTGTAAAGCGGTGGGAGGTATTGCAAAAAACCATCTTCCAAAGGGATTAAGAATATAAAAAGCGCTCCGCAACCGCGGAGCGCTTTTTCTTATTTTTATTTACTTTTCTTCACCGTCACCGGTTTCTTTGTCCTCGGGCTCTTCGCCTTCGGGCTTTGCTTCCTCGGTCGGCTCCGTCTGCTCAGTCTGCGCTTCGTTTTCAACGCTTTCGGCAGTTTCTTCAACCTGCGCAGGTTGTTCCGCGCTTTCCTCTGTCGGCGTTTCGTCCTTAACTTCCTCAGTGGCGGTGGCATCGCTCAACAAGCTCTCGTCAACGTCGCCCTCGGCAATTGCGGGAGCCTCGCCGTTCGCCTTAACGTACTTCTTAACGTAGCGCTTATTCTTATTAAAGTTATAAGAATTTTTACCCGCGGTCTTCTTGTGCCTGTGCTTCTTGACGAAATCTCTAATAAATATCGCCGCAATCGCAACGAATATCGCTGCAACAAGGGCAATCGAAGCCGCAAGCAGCCAAACGTTTACGGGCGTCTTGTCGTTGTCCGTATCGCTGTCCGTGTTGTTTTCGGGCACGGTGGGAACGCCGATTATTTCGATATCCTTATCGATAACCGAGTAATCAATGAATGCGGACATCGTTAAGTTGTTGCCGTCCTCGATTTTCAGAACAGCCAGACTTTCCTGGTTATCGCTGTAATTATAGGAATAACCCGTCTGATTCTTCTCCGCGGTCTCCGCATTGAAGGGGATGAACGCTCCCGAATCGTAAAGCGAGAAGGTGTAGTAGGTTGCGGCGTAGTTATACAGAGTGCTCTTATTGCCTGCAAGCTTTTCAAGGTCGGCTATGGTGCCGTCGTTGTCGGCAAGCTCGCCCTCGATTTTTTCTCTGTAATCGGCAATTATGTCGTTGGTGTACGCACCTAAAAGCTCGTTGTACGAAGTCTGGTCAAGCGAAATATTGCTGTAATCGAACACAACGTAGCTGTCAGCCGCGCCGTCTTCATAGCTCGACTGTTCGTCGCGCCTGCCGCTCCACAGTTCAAGTCTGTAATTCTTGGTTTCGCTTCCGCCGTGGATATAGAAGGTTAAGGTCACCCACTTGTCCGCGTACTTCGCGCCTTCAGTGGTAGTGGTGTCAATCGTGAACTGGTAGGGGATATTATCGGCCGCGCTGTTGTCGTAACGCAGTTTCGCAACCGTCGTATCAACGCCGTAAACGACTTTGTTCTTGTTGGTCTTGTTCTTTTCAAGGTAGCAGTAAGTCGTTTCGCCGCCAACGCCGCCGTTGTATTCGTAAACCTTGTTGTTGCCGTTGCCGCCCGCAACCAGGTGGTGGGGTGCGTAAGCCGTCTTCTGCGCGTTCGCGTAATAGGTCTCGCCCTGAACGAGGTTTTCAAAATTGACCTGTTCGCCGCTCTCGTTATAGAAAGTCTCGTGATCAAACCTTATATCGTAGTACTTGGAAAGGTTGTAGAAATTTGCGTAAAGCTTTCCGTCGCCGTTCTCGTAAAGACCGTCGGCTCTCAGAGTATACGCAATATTTTCCTTCTTCTTGGCGGAGGAGGCGTTCTCGTCGGGCTCGCCCTTAAGAATGTTGCCGTCGTCATCGTACCAGAAGTTGTATTCGGGCAGGGCGTAATTGAGCACCTTGTTGCCCGCAACGCCGTCTTCCACAAGGTAGACGTTGGCAATCGCGCCCGCGCTCGCCTTAACTCTCACGCTTACCGCAACGTATCCGTTTGCCGAAACGCTTGCGGAGTTGCCGTAGTAACCGTAGTTATAAATCTTGTTGTCGCTGCCGAAATTATTTGCGGTGTTGACGATAAGCAGGGGCTGAACGGTGTACTTATCGAAGTACTTGTTCCAAAGAACGTCCTCGTTACTTTCCACGTTTATAGCCGTAAGCTTGTTATACCAGTCGCCGCTGTAATTGCCGTTGATAAAGTTATCCTTATTAAGAATACCGGCATAAGCGTTGGAGTTGGTCTTGTCGTAATCGTCCTTGTCTGCGGCGTTGCCGTTGGGGGCAATGTTCAGGCTGTTGCCGTATACGCCCGTGTCAGCGGAGGGGAGAGCCAGATTCTCCTATATTTGGTT
>CAMWWA010000193.1 GCA_947177825.1 uncultured Clostridia bacterium | reverse complement strand
ACGCTTTTGCGCAGCGCGACCCAATTTGCGAATACTTTCGCCTGAGTAGGTGAAGCCGCACGATTTCTGATAATCGAGGGCTAAAACCTATCGTGCGGCGAGGGCAACGCCCTTAAATTCGCAGAAAAGATTTCGCGGCGCCAGCGAAAGATTTTTGCGAGAAAGGAGTATTTATATGTCACAGATAGCACAGCTTTTACTGTATCAGCAGAAGGATTCGGAGCTTTTGAAAATCGAGCAGGAAATAGCCAATTCGGAGGAGCGCAAGAAATACGTTCAGACGCAAAGTTTCTTAAAAAAGGCTTCCGAAAAGCTTGATAAGCTGGAAGCGCAGTCGCAGGGCATAGTCGCGCGTGCGGACGCGCTCAACAAGCTGTACGGCGAAATTGCCGAAACTTTAAAGGACTTCGAGCATCTTGACGAGCTCGTGGAAGAGGGCGCGGATTTGTCGTTCTATCAGCGCAACGCATCCCAGATAATCGAAAAAATCAAATCGGTCAAGGCGGACGTAAACAGCATCGTCGCGCTTGCAAAGGAAACGACCGAGGAATATCAGAGCTTAAAGAAAAAGGTCATCACCGCGCAGAACCAGTATCCCGAACTGCGCCAGGCATATCTGGATATCAAAAAGGCAAAACAGGCGCAGACCGACGGGGTGACCAAGGAGCTTGAAAAGCTTGCAAAGGACATCGACGCCGAAGTATTGCACAAATACCAGGCAAAGCGTTCGGAGCGCATTTTTCCCATAATCTGCGAAATCAAGGCGGACAGGTGTTCCAAGTGCGGCATAGAGCTTTCCATTGCCGACAAGGAAAAGGTTGCCGCGGGGAAGGTGGTGGAGTGCGAGCACTGCCACAGAATCTTATATAAGGCTTAAAGGTTTCGAAGGCGCATACGAATGGAATTTGACGGAAAAAGCGTCGCGGTATTTGGCGACAGCATAGCGTTCGGGTCGGGCAATTACGGTTTCGGCGTGGGCGAATTTCTTCAAAAAGATTTGGGCTTAAAGCTTATCAAATACGCCGTCGGCGGCGCAAGGGTAGGTTTTTGTGCGGAACATAACTGGATGGTCGAGCAGGTGCAAAAGGCTGTTAACGACGGCGTGTCGCCCGACTATATAGTTTTTAACGGCTTTACTAACGACTGCAATATAAGCGAGGGCAACACTTTGCCCGACGTTCCCATCGGCGAAATTTCGCAAGGGTATAGCGGATTCGACATTTTTAAAGTGAAAAAAACTTGGCCGTTCAGCCGCTGTTTCGAGGAAGTTTTATTTGCGTTTTTAAATCATTTCCCTAAGGCGAAGCTGCTCTTTTTCCGTCCGCACAATATGGGCAGACGCGACGATTTTCTGCAAAGACAGTACGGAGAGCGCGCAATAGCGCTGTGCAAAAAGTGGGGCGTGCCATTCGTCGACTTGTATTCGGAAAGCGGCATGAACACCTTTATCCCCGAACAGCGCGACCTGTTTACTTTCGACAGTTACGACTGGGGCAGGGGGGATTGTACCCATCCCAACGAACTCGGTTATAAGTTGAAGTATATGCCCCTGATTGAGGCAAAATTGAAAACCCTGTGAGGTATATATAATGAAAGTTTTAATGATTAACGGCAGCACGCACGAAAACGGCACGACTGCTGCGGCGCTTAAAATAATTGCGGACGAACTCAAAGCGCAGGGCGTGGAAAGCGAAATTTTCTGCCTCGGCACGGCGGCTGTGCATTCCTGCACGGGCTGTATGGGCTGTCAGAAGCTGGGCAAGTGCGTCTTTGACGACGACCCCGTAAACGCTCTCGGCGAAAAAATCAAGAAGGCGGACGGCTATATCTTTGCCGCACCCGTGCATTACGCGTCGCCCTCCGGCGCGGTTATAGCTCTGCTGGACAGGCTTTTCTACGCATACGGCAAATATATGAAATTCAAGCCTGCGGCAAGCGTAGTGGCGGCGCGCAGGGCGGGCACCACGGCATCCTACGACGTTCTCAATAAATACATACAGATAAACAGCATGCTGCAGGTGCCTTCAACCTATTGGAATATGGTGTTCGGCGCCAACGCAAAGGATACCGAAAAGGATTTGGAGGGCGCAACGGTTATGCGCGCAATCGCCTCCAACATGGTCTGGCTTTTAAAGCTTTTGGAAAAAGCAAAAGGCACGGATTTGGAAAAACCCGTGCTAATCGATAAGGCAAGAACCAACTTTATCAGATAAAATAAATCCGCTTATGCCGTGTGTGAAAAAGTATTAACCCGCTTCTCGCAGGTGGGTGCGGCGAAGCAAAAAATATTCGGACTTTCCGTAAAAGTTTACAGACCTTGCCTATTTTTGCGAACGGCCCGCTCCCGTATAAATATTGTGGATTACGAATTTCCCACATCACGCACACAGCAGACTTATCGTAAAAATTATAGCATACCGCTATATAAAAAGCAAATAACGAACAAAAAATTACAGAGGTAAATATATGGAAAATATGACGGGCACGGTGCCTAACAGCGTTACGCCTTACGGCGAATTTAAAAACCACGTCGGCGAAGTGGTTACCATCAAGGGCGCGGTTCACAACATAAGGGATATGTCGGACTTTGCGTTCATAATCATAAGAACGGCAAGGGAGCTTATCCAGTGCGTATATTCCCCCGAATTCTCCGATTACCGTCTCGACGAAAAGCTTGTCGAGCAGTGCGCGGTTAAACTTTCGGGCAAAGTCGTAAAGAGCGAAACGCGCGACGGCAGCGAAAGATACGAATTGCAG
>CAMWWA010000192.1 GCA_947177825.1 uncultured Clostridia bacterium | reverse complement strand
GTCCGCAACGCCGGTTGCTCCCGTAAACGGAGTTGTGCCGTCCGCCTTGTAATACTTAACGGTTATCCATTCGGGCACTTCGCCGTCAAGCGCTATCGTGTGCGGCTGTCCGTCGTAGGTAAACGTTTCGCTTTTAAACGTAACGGAAGGTTTGAAAGTCTTTTTGTCCGTAATTTCAAAGGTCAGAGTTACGGGCTCGGGAACGTTATAATTGTCCTCGTCGTCAACTATAAACACCGCCTTTAAATTGTACACTTTAATATCGGTCGCGCCCGTGAATTCGGTGGCGCCGGTTACGCCGTCAACCACCTCGTAATACTTGACGGTAACGCCCTCGGGCACTTCAATCCAGTCAGAGGGCAGGGCAATTTCCTCACCCGTATAAGTGAATTGTTTCGTCTTTTCGTAATCCGCGGAGATATCGTGAGTCGCCTTGTTAATCGTCAAAGTTGCGGTTACGTCGTTTATAGTATTGTAATTTGTGCTGTCGCCGGTAAAGCTTACCTTAACCGCATAAGTACCCGCGGCAGTGGGTGCGGTCGTGCTCGGCGTGCCGCCCTGCTTGGTGTAAGTTATATCGCCGGGGGTTACGCCGTCAGGCAAAGTTCCGGACAAAGTAAGCGCGTGCGCCGCGTTGTCGTAGGTTACGGTTTTTTCACCCGTCAGCTGTACGCCGTCCATAACGTACGTGCCCTTGTTTATGGTCACATTAAAAGTTTTGGAAAGGTCGCCAAGCTTTAAAGTCAGCTGTTTGTTGGTGCCGACTGATAAATCGCCCACCACCGTCGCTTCGCTCTTATCGACGTCCACCGTCTGCTCGTCGTTTCTCTTGACCTTGAATAAGGAAATTTTGTCCCTTATCTGCTCCGCCGTAACGGGATAAGTAAACGTAGTCTGCGAGAAAGTCAAAGTTACGATTTGCGTGTACGAAAGCGCTTGTACGTTTTGAATCGTATAGCTTGTTGACTTTGCGTAGTCGCTTGTAAAAATGGTTACGCTGTTGCTACCTTCCACAAGCTTGCCGTTGTTATCGTCGATTTGCACAACGAAAGCTGTCAGCGGTTTTAGCGGCTCCTCGCTATCGACGGTGCTTGCATAGATAGCCGACACCTTAAAATAGCCTTTAAGCGTAGTCAACGGCGTGTTGGTATAAATTGTTTTGTTATCTTCATTGAACTTCGTGACTTGGATTGACAGGATTGAATCTTCCATAAAATCGAAAGTCAGCGTGCCTTCCGCCGGATTATAACTGATATCGTTATCGGGCGTAAAGTACCAGGTATAGTCGTTTATGCCGATTTTCGGAGTTTGCGTTCGCCAGCTGAACGTGCCCTTTGTACCGCCGTCTGTGGCGTTGGTCAAGTCCGGCAACTTACTCGGCATATAAACAGGGTCGCTGTACGGGTTATCAACCGTAACCGCAGATTCAGCCTTTTTCACGGTTATAGTGAAACTTCGCCCTCCCGTACCTTCGTTGTCGCTCCACTTCAAGCCGCTTGCAAGGTTCATAGTCACTCTATAAGTGCCCGCTTCCTTAACGGTCTCTTTCGTGGCGGAGGTTTCTACACCTTTGGTATCGGTATACACGATTGACGGAGTCATATAGTCCGTACTGTTGTATAATTCCAGATTGAGCCACTCGGGTTTTTTGGTACCCAGATTGTCTATCCATTTGCTTTCGCCGTCATATGTCAGCTCGTCGATATGCCCAGGCGCGTCAATCGTCGCATTTTCAGCAGCCGCACTGAGATTCAAATGAAGCGCGGGGCGTACGGAAACGGTAGTAGCGTTAACGCCAACATTTTGACAATCATCATATCTTATTTGCATCACAGAATAGGCATTAGTTGCAAGCGCTGAACGCGTCCAGTACCTTTCCGGATTTTCAATACTGTCTGCCGATAACTGCCATAAGCCGCCATTTTTATTGAACGTAGTTGCCGTACTGTTATCTGCAATAGTATTATCGTATATTTCGTATACGCTGGGTAGCCAAAGTTTATCGTTAAGCCAACCAGTTCCAGTATATTTACCAGTGTTATTGCCCGCCCACTGAGGGTCGTTCTTCATCTTTTTTGCAGTGCTCTGCCAGCTTACTGCCGAAGGCGATACTATATAGCTTGCAAGCGCGCCTGTCGTGAACATTTCCCAGGGATTAGAGTTGTTTGAAGTCGCCGTGTAATTGTTTGTCTTAGGCGTAACTTGAGTAGCTGCACCACTTCCGTACGAGCCGTAATACGTGCCGCCGTTATTAAGCGTGACTACTCTAATCTTACTCGTTGAATAGTTGTTGCTTGAAGGGTTAGTATTTGCATTATTATTATGCGTGCCGTCAGAAAAAGTGTAGGGCGTGGAATTAGTTGAAAGAAAAAGTGTCAGAATAGGCCCCTGTGTGGAATTGGACACATATGCGGGTATCCAGGTGATTTCTTGGGTGGTAGTGATATTTTTGGTATTTCTACCGAAGTTTACCACGGTGTTGCCGAAATCTGCCGAGGTTTTAACGTCGCCGTTATTAACGCCGTCAATCATGGCGTCAATATTTTTATATCCCGCCTTTTTTGCAAGCTTATCGAGATTGAGCCTGTCGAACCTGCCCTTTGAAAGGTCGTAAAGATTACCTATCGCGTTAGTACCCGTAGGCATATTTTCAGTCGTATACGCGCTTGCGCTTATCTTATCCGTTTTTAAAAATGAAAAAACTGTGCCGCATAATAATGCAACACAGAATACGGGCGTGAGTATATAAAGCAACGCGCGCTTTACGGCACCTTGCTTATTTCTTAAA
>CAMWWA010000191.1 GCA_947177825.1 uncultured Clostridia bacterium | reverse complement strand
TAATAACAGTTATCATCACCTTTGTAGATGTAGCTGTCCGCGTATTTCTTGCCCAGTTGAGCTTTTTTCTCAGCTCTGATGCGCTTTAATAATTCACTTGCCGGCTCATCGTTCGGATCATGCGGAACAAGCTTTCCTTGAATTGCTAAGTCAAGAGTTTTCTTCTTTAAATCGGCATGCAACTTTTTAATATCCGATTGATTATTTTCAATTAGTTCTACTTGCTCAAATAGGGCATCTATAAACTCGACAATGCGTACTTGCTCAGCGTAAGGAGGTAAATAGAAAGGCAAATTGTTCAATTTTTCTTTATTTATATTATAAAATGCTGCTCCAGATTTTTTCGATATGCTTCGCAAAGATTTTATAAAAATAGGAGATGTAAGCTGATAAAGAATAAATTGTGAATATGCTAAATCACAAAGGTAAGGAGTTAATAAGTATACAAAACCGCCCACAGTCATTTGATCGTTAACTGGCTGTATATAACAAGCCATTTTACCAATATTTTCTAAACTTGTAACAGCTGGAGTAATTATGTCGTATTGCTGTAACAAAATATTATTTCTCACTTTTTCGGATGAGATAAATAGATCATCATCTTTATAAGTGATTTTATAAGGCTCAATATTTCCCCCTCGAAGAATTCGAATATAATTTTCTGCTTGTTGAGATATAGCATCCCCCTTGTTAAATGTCGCTCCTGTTCTCGCAAAAAGAATATCTGACAGCCTACAAACTACCCATCCCTTAGGCAAGTTCTCATAATAGCGATTATATCGATATAAAAATAATTGCAAAGTTAATTTTTGTTGTTGTCTATTGCAAAAAAATCGGGGCAAAAGCCCCGATTTTATTTTATATTTTTGTGTGTTTTTTGCCTCATTACGGACAATTAGTCCGTCACTCCCAAAAATTTGGGAGTGCCTTGGGAGTGAAGTTTTGAAAATCGTTGGGAGTGCATTATCTTGTGGTTTTGGGAGTCCCAAATCCACTATATATTGTGGTGGTCGTATTGATTAACTCCTCTGACTCCGTAATTACTCTCCCGCCAGCAAGGTGCGGGGAGCTATTTTTTGATTTTAAGTGATAACAGGCAGTCTATGCCTACTTAAATCAAGACAAGCACACGCTGTATACTCAGGCATTTAAAGGGAAAAAGAGGTAACTTGGCGGTATTGCTTGTTTTTGAATATTTTTTGTGATACAATCGTAATAGAATATACTTAAGGAAAACAAGAGGTAGCGTATGCCCTTTCTTATCATTCAGTCTGAAAATCTTCTCTGGCTTGAATTTCTTTTAAGATTTGTGTTCGCAATTATTATAGGCTTTGCCCTCGGCGTCGAGCGGCAGATTCGCCTTAAAATTGCGGGCATAAGAATTCACGTCGTGGTTGCGGCAGGTTCGGCTCTTTTTACCATCGTTTCCATTTACGGGTTCGGGTCCGATGCCTCGCGCGTTGCCGCCCAGGTAGTAACCGGCATAGGCTTTATCGGCGCGGGTATGATTATGCACAGGCATACCGCCGTGCACGGACTCACCTCCGCGGCGGGCATCTGGCTTACGGCAGCGGTGGCTATGACCGTGGGCGCGGGTATGTACTGGGTGGCGTTGGGCGCTACGGTATTGACTATTCTTATTCAACTGTTCCTGCACCTGCCCCTGCGCCTCTTCAAGGAAAAGCACCAGAACGAAATAATGATTTGCTTCAAGAGCCCCACGGACGATTGCCCCAAGATTATTAAAAACCTTTTCGGGATAACCAGGTTTACCGAATTCAAGGCGGAGCGCGTTGACGGCGAGTTGATATATACCGCCGTAATTCATACCAGAAAGCAAATAGACGCAACGTTCGTCACCAACACGATAAACGAGTATACTTACATCATCTCGATTGAAAAGTCCGAAAGCGACCGTTAAAAACACGCAAAATAAGGGCTCTCCCACACGGGAGAGCCCTTTTCAGTATTCTTTATCAAGCTTACGGCTGCTTGCCGATATAAGCCAAAATACCGCCGTCTACGTACAGAATATGACCGTTGACGAAGTTAGAAGCGTCGGAAGCAAGGAACACCGCGGGACCTGCAAGGTCTTCGGGAGTGCCCCAGCGCTCCGCAGG
Organism: uncultured Clostridia bacterium; assembly: GCA_947177825.1. Lineage (GTDB taxonomy): Bacteria > Bacillota > Clostridia > Christensenellales > Borkfalkiaceae > Coproplasma. The sequence goes on along the minus strand of CAMWWA010000191.1, from coordinate 669 downwards.
GGTCTTAGCGATAATAAAGCTGTCGAAGGGATGACGGGAACCGTCGGGCTGTTTTTCACGCAGGGGCGCGGTCTGAGGGGTAGCAATGTATCCCGGGCCTATGCCGTTGCACTGAATGTTGTACTTGCCGTATTCGGAGCAGATATTCTTGGTCAGCATTTTCAAGCCGCCCTTTGCCGCCGCGTATGCGGAAACGGTCTCTCTGCCGAGCTCGCTCATCATGGAGCAGATATTGATAATCTTGCCGTGGCCCTTTTTAATCATCGAGGGGATAACCGCCTTGGAAACGATGAAGGGCGCGTTGAGGTCGATATCAACGACCTTTCTGAAATCAGCCGCGGTCATTTCGGTCATGGGTATGCGCTTGATAATGCCCGCGTTGTTTACGAGGATATCCACAACGCCCACTTCCTTTTCGATTTGCGCAACGAGCGCGGTGATAGCCGCTTCGTCGGTGACGTCGCAAACGTAGCCGTGAGCCTTTATGCCTTCCGCCGCGTAAGCCGCAATGCCCTTGTCCACAAGCTCCTGGTTGATGTCGTTGAAGACGATGGTTGCGCCTGCCTGTGCGTACGACTTAGCGATTGCAAAGCCGATACCGTAAGAAGCGCCCGTAACCCAGGCAACTTTGCCTTTCAGTGAGAAATTCTGTTCGAATGCCATATATAG
>CAMWWA010000190.1 GCA_947177825.1 uncultured Clostridia bacterium | reverse complement strand
AAACACCTTGTCAACGCTTACAATTAAGTTGTTTCATTAATAATTAACCGTGCCGTCGGTGCATATTACCGTGAAGTTGTATGTAGAATCATTCCATTTATCTTCTTTTGACAACGCTTCCCATTGCTCTACCGTTCCATGGTATTTTATGGTTTCAAGCGACTTACAGTCTTCAAACGCATATCTTCCTATAGATTTTACGCTTTGAGGAATTTCCACGTAAGTCAAAGAATAGCAATTGAAAAATGTAAAATACTCTATTTCTCTTAATCCATCTGGAATTATTATACTTTCCAAAGCAGTACATTCGGAAAATGAACTAAGCCTATGTAAATCTTCCGGCAGAGAAACACTTTTTAAATTTCTGCAATAATCAAAAGCATTATACGCCATACTCGTAACAGTATCCGGCAAAACTGCTTCTTCAACGTCGTAAAAGACTACGTATAAATAAGTAAGCGACTTATTAAATAACATTCCGTCCTTTATCGTATAATTCGGATTTTCTTCGTCAATTTCAAGTATCAGTGAATTAGGTCTATTGTAATTACATATAAAGTGCCACTCGCCGTTTATAATATTTCCACCTTTATCTTCCCCGTCGGGATAGCCGCCGCCCCAGTTTGCAAATCCTGCCAGGCGTACGCTTTTACCTAATTTCAATACTTCAAGATTATTATCACATTCAATCGCGTGATAGCCAATAATATTGGTTTCGTCCGGAATAGCATAGTATGTGCGCTTGTTGTATGACGGATAGGCAATAAGAGTATACAGTGATTTGGTAAAAAGAACTCCGTCAACCGAACGGTAAACCGGGTTGTTTTCGTCCACGTTTATTGCTTTCAACCTGTTTTTATAGATTGCCCTCAATGCATTGCTGTGTATGTATTTTACCGTTGAAGGAATATCTACCGAAACAATTGCCGAATAATTATTTAGCACGCTACAATCAACACCTTTTACGGAATTCATAATACTTATAACCGTAAACTGTCTATTTGCGCGTTTTACACTTTCCGGGATTACGCATTTTCCGTCCAAAGTGATATATTTTACGTTTAATTCATCATATCCGACAACCGTATATTCGATTCCCGATAACGTGAACGAATCATTATACTTTATTTCATTACCCGCATATTCCGCAGTTGCGCGTGCAGGCAATTCGTACAAGAACTCCGTACCAGAACCGTCCGAACTGTCCACCGTATGGTACTTTAAAAAGCTTTCGTCGGTGGTGCAAAAATAAGTATGCGAAGTTCCCCAGTAAGAATTAGGAGTATCGTCGAAAGTAAGGTCGTACCAGTACCACTTACCGTCGTCCAGCTTGACCAGATTCCACGCATGAGCTTGGTTGCGCCCTTGCCCCGTAACAAAAACGTTTTCCACTCCGCGCATATTCAAAAGCAGACTGAACGCGCGCGCATAACCTTCGCACACGGCGCCCTTGCCTTCGAAAACGCCCGTTATATTGTGTGCCCACGCCGCGTCTTCGGGTTGTCTGTTTTCGTCGCGCGCATAGTCGATATTTTGTATAATCAAATCATGATAGGCAAACGCCACGGAATATGCGCTTTCGCCCTCCGCTACGGCGGAATATTCCTCTATGAGTTCATACAGCTCATTATTATAGGCAATACGCGCCGCACCGTTTGCATATTCGCTTTCCACGGACACGGCAAACTTGCCGCCAGAAGTTACACTTGCCGACTTAGACATCCAGTAATACAGAGGCTTATCGTCCAGATAGGTTTTCCAAACGGCGATACCTTCGTCAATGCTTAACCCGTACTTACCGTAGTCGAATTCAAGCTGTGTTGCCGTGGCTGTTGAATCGTTATGAAATTTTATAACCTCGCTATCGATATCCTCGTAAAAGCTTTGCAGATTTTCGCCGTTATCCATAGTGCCGAAATACGTATAGCCGTAGTCGCCGTTGTAACGTTCGTCGATTATTTTCGCCTTGCCCTTGTTGCAATATATGCAGGTTTCGCTTACGATAACGTGCTCACCCGTTGCCGGAATAATTTCCGTTCTGGTATCGCCGCAGGTTTCGCACGTGTAGTACGCAAAACCGTTTCTGGTGCACTCGGCTTGATATACGACCGTACCGTTATCCCATTCGTGGTCGGCTATGGGAGTAACGTTATAATCCACGTTGCCGCACTTTGTGCAGGTTCTGTAATCGTAACCGGCGGTACGGCAGTCGGCGGTAATACCAGTTTGCCAGTCGGAATAGCTGTGGTCGCAAGCGGGAAGCTTGCCTTTATAAATAATACGGTCGTTCGTATCGGTTACTATAAGCTCGCCTTCGGCATTTACAGTAACGGATTTAATACCCACGCCGTCCTTACCGTCCGTGCCCGAAATCAAATCAATGAATTCTTCAAGCGTGCCCGTATACCCCAGCTCCGCCGCCTTGGAATAAGCGGCAGTCATGGTGTACTCATCTCCCCATTCGTGTTCGCCTTTTCCATTATTGCCGTTAGCACACGCCGCCACAGTAACGCCGCATGCCAAAACAACAGCCGCCAGCAATCCGCCCAAAATTTTTCTTTTCATAACAACCTCCGCACGGTTAAATTACGCCGCAAAAGTATTATTTTACATTTTAATTATATCACAAACTTGTGCCGTTTTCAACAGTTTTTTAAAATTAACACATGCACAATTTTCAATGCAAAAAAATCCCCCGAAAATTCGTGGGATTTTAATTGCTTTACGCCTTACTTTTTGTCGTCGTCGAGCAGGTTTTCGATATCGTCGGTTACGGGGTCGGCAGGGTTATAGAAGTCGCCTACG
>CAMWWA010000189.1 GCA_947177825.1 uncultured Clostridia bacterium | reverse complement strand
GTGCTTTTGATTGACAGTTGGAAAGACCAGCGTTCGCTGGACGAGCACCACGCTTCGCCTATGATGGCAAAAATAGCGGAGCTTCGCAACAAATACGATTTGCATATGAAGGTAGAGCGGTTTATCACCGACGAAAAGGGAATGCCCGCAACCGATAAAAGTTATATACGGAAGTGAATTTCCGAAGTGTATAAAGCTATGTACATTTAAGGGGTGATAAATCAGTATGAATACAGAACAATTCAAGGAAGAGATGAAAAGGCAAGCGTATATCGTTGCAAATTCCGAAATGCACCAGCATATGCACGAAATGGCGCAGCGGGCAAGAACGATAACGGTTGAAATGAGTAATTCTTACCGCACTCCCGAAGAGTTGCGCGAGCTGTTTTCAAAGCTCACAGGGCAAAAGGTTGACGATAGCTTCGGCATATTCCCGCCGTTCAATGCGGATTACGGACAGAATATAAAGGTTGGCAAAAACGTGTTCATCAATTCGGGGTGCTGTTTTCAGGATCAGGGCGGAATTGAAATAGGGGATAACGTTCTTATTGGTCAGCAGGTGGTCGTTGCAACCTTAAACCACGATTTAAATCCGCAAAAGCGCGCGAATATGCTGCCTGCACCAGTAAAAATAGGCAACGGCGTATGGGTAGGCGCGCACGCAACCATTCTTCCGGGAGTAACAATCGGCGACGGGGCGGTTATAGCGGCAGGGGCGGTTGTAACCAAAGACGTCCCCGCGAACACGGTCGTCGGCGGCGTGCCGGCAAAAATAATTAAAACAATCAGAGAGAGCGATTAAATGGACGAGAAATTGAATCTGACGAATGAATGGGACAAGGTTTTCACGAAGCGGTGCATACCGATTTGTACGACAGGACGGATATAATACCGTTCGATAAGCTTGAAAAATTTTTCGAAAAGAACTTTGATGAGGAGTAAAATATGAAAAAACTTTTAGGAGTGATTTTGGTAATCGTTATGGCGTTATTCGGTCTTGCCGCGTGTACGAACGGCGGCGCGAACACCAGCGATAATGGCAGCAACATAACGGGCGAAAGCGGCGATAAAAATCAAACACCGGGCGAGGGGGAAAATAAGGGCGAAACGGATAAGAAAGTTCTCGTCGTTTATTTCTCGGCAACGAATACGACAAAAGGCGTAGCACAAAAAATTCAGACCGCAACGGGTTCTGCAATTTACGAAATAGTTCCAGCAGTGCCCTATACTTCCGCAGACCTGAATTACAATACCGACTGCCGCGCAAACCGCGAGCAAAACGATTCGTCCGCGCGTCCGGCAATCAGCGGCAGCGTGGAAGATATCGGGCAATACAGTACGGTGTTTATCGGCTATCCCATATGGTGGGGGCAAGCGCCGAAAATAATTTATACCTTCCTTGAAAGCTATGATTTTTCGGGCAAAACTTTAATACCTTTCTGTACTTCGGGCAGCAGTCCTATCGGTTCGAGCGCAACCAATCTGCACAGCTTAACGCCGAACGCTACCTGGCTCGACGGTCAAAGATTCAGCGGAAGCGCAGGTCAGTCCGCAATAAACAGCTGGGTAAACGGACTGAATTATTAAAGCGCGTCGCCCGGCAAGTCAAACTTCCGTAGATGAAGTATTGTCGTCGCTTTGTTCGCCGCCTGCTACATTTTCTTGTTTTAATTTTTTAATCCGCAGGGTTGCCAATACTATCATATACACGCCGATAGCGACGGTAAGCGCACAAACAATCGCACCCGTTATGGCGTTCATCATAACGGTACTTATATCGCCTATACCGCCGAACTCGCGGAACATTGCGGTTTGCAGGGCAAGTATAGAAACGAAGGCATCGGCAAGTTTAATATTTTTCGTCGCCATAATCGTCATTGAATGATTATGGCGTTCTTTGATAAAGCTGTAAATCGCAGTTATAATTTTGAAGAAAGCATAGATAGCATAGACATATATGGTAATACCTTTATGCTCGAAGGAATCGCCTGCGCGCACCATTTGTAAAATAGCAAATGATAAGCATATGGGCAATAGGAGCAATAATATGCCGCAGGCTAGGTAAAGTTTTCCGTCGTTAATAAGCGTTTGCGTTTGGGACTGTCCTTTAAGGACAGCCCTTTTGCTTTTGCCGTGATAAATAAGAATACTGCCGCGAAGCACGATTAAGACGATATAGTAAGCCGCCAACGCGCCGAACCAGATTGACTTAATAACGATTGCGATTGAACCGTTATACACGGCGAACGCGAGAGTTACGATAAGCGAACACGCAGTAAAAAGAAGAGCGGTAAAGCCGTGTTCGTTAAAAACGCGGTTAATGCGCGGATGCTTTTCGGACCATTTCAATATGCTTGCCTTTGCTGCGGGATAAAGGCGGATAATTCCGAAAACCGAATAGCTTAACGTTACGCCCATAATTCCTAAGAGTACGTATCCCCAAATCATATATTCGGACAATTCGGCTTGCGTAAGAATCAGCGTTCCGCCGACGGTAGCGGCTGTTGCAATCAGCATAACGGGCAACAGGAAATACCATTTGGGATTGGCAAACCACGATAGAATTTTTTTGTGAATTTTCATGTTTGCCTTTCCTTTAATTCGGGGTATTCGGTCTTACGCAGAAGGTTATTATTTCGCAGATAAACAAAACGTCGTCCTCGCAGTCGTTGCGTACCCATTCGTTGATAATCGCGTCTATACCTTTCAGAAAATACTTCTGCATATAGTAGATAAGTTTTTTATCCGTTACGCCGTGCTTAGCGTAGATAGGGGCGAATACGTTTTCAATCATATAATCGTCCATATTGCTTGT
>CAMWWA010000188.1 GCA_947177825.1 uncultured Clostridia bacterium | reverse complement strand
TTGTCGGTCGTCCCCAGAAAGACGGTGGCGACAAGGGCAAGCAGGGCAAGGTTATTGCCACATCTCCCAAGAACGGAACGGTGACTGTCGAAGGCGTAAACCTTCACAGCAAGGCAAAGAAGGCAAGAAAGGCAAACGAAGTTTCGCAGATAGTAAAGGTTGAAGGCGCAATCGACGTTTCCAACGTAATGGTAGTCTGCGGAAGCTGCGCAAAGGGCGTAAGGGTTAAGCACTCGGTAGTAGACGGCAAGAAAGTAAGAGTCTGCGCAAAGTGCGGCGCCGTACTCGATACCGCATACGCAGGCAAGGGCAAAGGCAAGGCTGCCGAAGTTAAGGAAGCGCCCAAAAAGCGTACCAGAAAGCGTGCGGCTAAGGCGGAAGAGGCGGCTACGGAAACGCCCGCGGAAGATAAGGCTGAATAAGGAGAATACGGAAAATGGCTAAGAAAGAGGCTCAGAAAGTATACAAGAGCAGAATTGCTCAGCAATACGCCGAAGAAGTCGTGCCCGCATTGACTAAGAAATTCGGCTATAAGAATCCTATGCAGGTGCCCAAGCTCGAAAAGATTATCATAAGCTCCGGCTTAGGCGACATAAAGGACAACGCAAAGTCCATTCAGGCGGCTGTAAACGAAATCAAGCTGATAAGCGGACAGCAGCCCATACTTACCAAGGCGCGCAAATCGGTTGCGAACTTCAAGGTAAGAGAGGGAATGAACGTCGGCATCAAGGTAACGCTGCGCGGCGACAGAATGTACGAGTTCTACGACAAGTTCGTGTCCATAGCGCTGCCCCGCGTCCGCGACTTCCGCGGCGTGCCCGCAGACAGCTTCGACGGCAAGGGCAATTATTGTATGGGCGTTAAGGAACAGCTTATGTTCCCCGAAATCCAGTACGACCAGGTTGAGAAAATCAGGGGTATGGATATCTGCATCGTCACCACGGCTAAGACCGACGAAGAAGCAAGAGAGCTTTTAAGGGCGCTTGGTTTGCCCTTCAAGAAGTAAGGAGAAGAAATATGGCAAAAAAGTCTATGATAAACAAGCAGCAGAAGCCTGCTAAGTATAAAACCAGAGCTTATACGAGATGCTCCATCTGCGGCAGACCCCACGCGGTTCTCCGTAAGTACGGTGTGTGCCGTATCTGTTTCAGAAACCTTGCTTATAAGGGTGAAATTCCCGGCGTGAAGAAGTCGAGCTGGTAATAAAGGAGGAAAGACAAAATGACAGATCCCATAGCAGATATGCTCACGCGCGTAAGAAACGCGCTTGCGGTTAACAAAGAAACTGTAGAAATTCCTTCCTCCAACATGAAAAAGGCAATCGCCGACATCATGTTAAAAGAAGGTTACGTATCCGACGTAAAGCTCGTAGAGGACGGTTATTCCGGTAAACTCGTGCTTACCTTAAAGTACGTCGGCAAGAAGAAGTCGGTTATCAACGCATTGCAGAGAGTATCCAGACCCGGTCTGAGAGTTTATGCAAACGTTGAAAATATGCCCAAGGTTATGGACGGACTGGGTATCGCCATCATCTCGACCAATAAGGGCGTCATGACAGATAAGCAAGCCAAGGCAGCCAACGTAGGCGGCGAAGTGCTCTGCTACATCTGGTAAGGAGGTATACGCAGTATGTCAAGAATAGGTAAAATGCCCGTTGTAATTCCCGCGGGCGTAACCGTTTCGTTTGCGGACGGCGTCGTAACCGTTAAAGGCGGTAAGGGCACGCTCACGCAGAAAATCGACGGTGATATTATAGTAAAGGTAGAAGGAACGCACGCGCTGGTTGAAAAGGGACACGAATCCCCCGCGCTCGACGCAAAGCACGGACTGTACCGCGCGCTCCTTCACAACATGGTCGTAGGCGTTTCGGAGGGCTATTCCAAGAGCCTTACCGTAAACGGCGTCGGCTGGAAGGTTGCAAAACAGGGCAAGAAGCTCGTACTCAACGTCGGCTTCTCGCACCCCGTTGAATTCGAAGAGCCTGCGGGCGTGACCATCAACTGCCCTACCCCCAACGAAATCGTTGTTGCGGGTATCGACAAGACGCTGGTAGGTCAGACCGCGGCAAACATCAGAACCATAAGAGAACCCGAACCTTACCACGGCTACGGTATCGCCTACAAGGACGAAGTTATCGAGCGTAAGGAAGGCAAGACGGGAGGTAAGGGCAAGAAGTAATTTCGGGTATGCGCGAACGCTTGGTTTATAAGCGGCGCAATACATCGTTGCGGTGCGGCAACTTTCGGTCACGTACTTCATTGTACGCTCCTTCAAGTTTTCCTCCCGCTCCTTGTCTTGCTTGCTTCTAACCCAAGGGCTGTTCCCTCACAGATATCCGAAGGATAAACCGTGAATATACGGTTGATTGCTCTAAATAAGGAGATATCATGATTAAGAAAATCGACAAGAATCAGGAAAGACTTCGCCGCCATACGAGAGTCAGAAAAAAGATTAACGGCACGGCAGAAACACCCAGACTGAGCGTATACCGCTCACTCAACCACATCTACGTGCAGGTTATCGACGACGTTAAGGGCGTAACCCTGTGCTCGGCTTCCACCATGGAAAAGGAAGTCAAGGGCGCAATCAAGGATATGACCAAGACCGACGCGGCAAAGTTAGTAGGCAAAAAGGTTGCGGAGCGCGCACTTAAAAAGGGCGTAAAGGCAGTCGTGTTCGACAGGGGCGGTTACCTCTATACGGGCAGGGTACAGGCTGTAGCCGACGGCGCAAGAGAAGCCGGACTTAATTTCTAAGGAGAGTATGGTCATGGAAGAAAAGAAAGAAAAATCCGCAAGAAGAAACGACAGACCCAGAAAGAG
>CAMWWA010000187.1 GCA_947177825.1 uncultured Clostridia bacterium | reverse complement strand
CTGCGTTTTAGTATCGTAACCGGTAGGCATATCATTATCGAAACTTGCCTTGTTTATCTTCAAGACTGCCGTTGACGGCGTAGTATACTGTGCGTAATTGCCATTCGTATGCGTAAAGCTTACCGAATAATTATACGTACCCGCGTTAGCATATCCCGCCGAATTGTACGTTGTGGAGTCGCCCGTTACGGTATATGCAGGGGTCAACGTAACGCCTTCGGGCAAGCCCGTCACGGTTGCCTCTATCTTCTTGGCGTTTCCGTCGTACGTTACCGTTAAGCCTTCAAACGTAACCGTTGGATTAAGCGTGCCCTGATTTATGGTAATTTCGTAATCGGTTTCCGCATCCGAATCTTTAATTTTAAAAGTAACGTCCTTCGTGCCTGCGGTTAAATCGCCGTCAATTTCCATTAAAGAAGCAATTTGCTCCGCGGTCAAACTGTCCGAACCGCCGTCGTTCATTTCAACGTCTACGGAAGTAATCTTCGCTAAAATTTCACTTTCCGTAACGGGATAAGTAAACGTGTCATCACTCAGTACAATATTGCTTATAGTCTTATAACTCAGCTCAACAACGCCCGAAATGGGGAACTCCGCCGACCATTTATTTCCGTACTTGACTTTTAGCTTATTTTCCCCCGCTTTCAGTTTGTTGTTGGAGTTGATTTGCAGCTCGTAGTCACCGGGGTCAAGGGTTATAGTTTCACTAAACGATACGTACTTGATTTCAACGGTCATATAACTCTTTAACACAGTTTCCGTCGTGTTGGTGTATATTGTACCCGTGGGGTTAAAGGACTTTATCGTTACCGATTCAACTTCACGCGGCACAAAATTGAACGACTTGCTGCCTTCCACTTTCGTGTAATTGTTGGTATCCGTTGGCGTAAAAGTCCAGGTGTATGACTTATTGCCCGATTCGATTTTTTGCTCGTCGTCCCAATCAATAGTGCCTGCCGTGCTGCCTGATTTTAATGATATAGCAGGTAGTTCGTCCGGCACGTAATTATTCGGCAGCGTAGCGTATTCTGCCGTTACGGAAGAGTCCTTTTTTCCTATTTTTATCTTAAAAGTTTTGTCGCCGCCCGTAGTGGCATTCCCCGTCCACTTTAAGCCGTCGGCTATTGTCATTGTAACTTCATACTCGCCCGCGGCTATTACTTGGTTTTCACCGACAGTCGTTGCGGGATTACCCAAATTGTCCTTATACGAAATGCTTACTTCCTTAATAAACGCAGGGTTGTTGTAAATATTTAAATCGAGCCAAGCATAATTGTCCGAAGCGGGCAAATCTACTATCCACTTTGACTTATCCGCTTCGTAAGTCAGCCCCGTAGTAATATCGTTCGGTGCGTCTATACCGCTGTTAACGTCATACGAGCAGTAGACAGTTTCGGTTTTATCACCGCCGTTTGCGGAAGCATACATCATTGCCAAGTTGTGGGTTGACAGCGAAACGCCCGAAGGCAACGCAACGGTTGTAAAAACGTTGTCGGCTGCAGAAGTGCTGTTCATAGCAATCGTCGTCTGATATGCAACCGCACCGTCGTCTTTGGTCTTGTCCGAAAGCAACAATATAAGCTTGCCGCCGGTTTTACCGGTAGGATTGTTATATCTTATATTCAGCGTGCCGTCCTTTTCGGCGACGGCAGCCTTTACGGAAGTATAGCCACTGTCTTTTATATACAGTTTATATTCGGGCTTTACGGAGGTCTGGCTCATATCCGTCCAACCGCTTACGGGTTTAACCGTAGTAACGTATGCAACCTTGCTTGTATCCAAATTAAAAGCGGGACGAACACCGAAAGAACTTGTAAGGATATTTGCGCCCATGGTACCCGTCGACGAGACAATCATAGCATTGGAACCAGTATTAATAGCACGGCACACTGAACGAACCCAATAATCACCCTCATTAGCCAGATAGGTCGACCTTACACTGCCCTGCCCACCGTCATAATGGGCAGGAAACCAGTTGGACGAAGGAGTCCAAGAAGGATTGATTTTCAAGGCGTAAGTCAGTCCGCCGTCGCCAAAACCGTATAGTACGTTATTTAAATCGTAATAATCCAATATGAACAGCTTGTCTCCGCCCGTCATCTCACTCACGCCTTCGTTAGGTGATGTACCTGTTATCGAAGCGTACTGCGACGCGGGATGGCTTGTAGCGTTTATTCTGTCTCTGTAATACTTTCCGTTAGCTCCGTCCGAATCGGATACGATATTTTGCTTATAAAAACGCCAATTTTCTTGATGATAAGTATCTGATGTATCTATTCCGTAATTATCGGTGGCGTAACTTTTTGACGAAAGCACGGCTGCTCTTTCTTCCGTATTGAAAAGAGTTGCGTACCAAGAATTGTCTTCGGCAATTCCTAACGAAACGTCGGGAACGTCCGTGGTATTATTTACCGCTGCGACATAAGACCCGCCGTTAAGTTTTGCGCGCAGATAACTAGTACCCCAAAACGCATATTCGGGGTTATTATAATAGATATTAAACTTATCGGCGGCAATTGAACTGTTTGCCCATAACAGCAGGTTGTTACCGATGCCGTATTTACTGTCGTTTTTTGCAAGCACGCGCCATTTTACAGAACTACCATTCATACCGAAATAAACGTATTCCTGCTGCTTACCTTCAAATGCGTTAAGAATAGTTCCCGAACCGTTCAAGTCGAAATATGCCGCACTTTGCTTTACAGGCGTATCTGCGCTTGCGCTCACATTATTATCCGTTTTTGAAAATGAAAAAACTGCGCCGCACAATAATGCAACACAGAATATGGGCGTGAGTATATAAAGCAAAGCCTTTTTTGCGGCGCTTTGCTT
>CAMWWA010000186.1 GCA_947177825.1 uncultured Clostridia bacterium | reverse complement strand
CTAAGTCCTGCGCGTCTGCCAGTTCCGCCATATCCGCCCGTCGCGGCAAACGCCGCTCAATCATTTTAAAATATAAGCGAAAAAAAGTCAATGCAAATCACTTTCAAAAACGTTCGCGCGGTGGTATTATATTTCTATGATACATTCGATGGGCGGCGGCGTGATACGCGAATACGACAATCTTATATACGTTTTCGTACAAATAGAGGACGGACTTGACAAAGGCGTCAAGCGGTGGTATATATCCCCGTTCGTCTTGATAAAGACCGGCGACAGGGTGGAAGTGGAGTGCGGCACGAAAACGGCTTTTGCCACCGTGCTGCGCGTGGAAAACGTGACCGCGCAGACCGCGCCGTTCCCCGTCAACCGTACCCGTGAAATTTTGCGCATAGTGTTATGATTTGTATGCGCGGTCAATTTACTTGACTTGAATGCCGCGCGGGGGGTATAATAATTTACAGTTTTGATTAGAGAGGAAGGAGCATGGGACTTAAAGCTATCGGCGAATACGTCGAAAAAAGTAAAGTCACGCAATTTTTAAGACGCGCTCTTTCTTCATATTATTTCCCTTTGGTAACGGCTTGCGTTACGGTGGTATCATATTGCTTCGGTTTGGAAATAATCGGTATATGGTATATCGGCATATGCGCAACCGCCGTACTGATTTGCTGTAAGGACATAACGCCGCTGTTAAGTTTGTTTCTGGCTTTGCAGATATTTATTTCAATAAAGCACAGTTCGTCAACGTATATTACCGCTGCGGGCTCGAGATATATGTATTCGACTGCCGTTCTGGCGCAGGAAATAATATGCATCGTAATGTTTGCGATTCCTTTAATTGCACGCACGGTGCTGGGCGTTGTAAAGGGCAGGTTTAAAATCACCCCTATGTTCTGGGGTATAGCGCTGCTCGCTTTCGTACTCCTGTACAATGGTCTCTTTTATACGCATTATTCGATAAAAAGCTTTCTTTACGGTTGCTCGCTCGGCGCCGTTCTGGTCGGCGTTTTTGTGTTTAGTAGCGGTAATCTGGTAATCGACGGTAAAACTTTCGTAAGAATATCGTTATATATGCTCGCCTTTTTCGGAACTCTGGTGGTGCAGATGATATTTGCATACAGCACCATTGACGGTCTGATTGTAAACGGTACGGTGAACAGATATTACCTGTTTATGGGCTGGGGCACGTATAACAATTTGGGAATGCATCTTACGGTATGTATTCCCGCGTGGTTTTATCTTGCAAGCAGGACGAAATTCGGCTGGGCGTACCTTTTGGGCGCATTGGCAAATGTTGTTGCGTGCTTTTTGAGTATGTCGCGCCAGGCGATGATTATGTCGTTGGTTATCGCGCTTGCGTGCTGCGTATGGATTATAGTAATCAGTAAAGGCAAACAGCGCATAATTAACGCATGTGTAATAGGCGGAGTTGTAGTAGTAACGGCAATAATCTGCGGAGCTATGCATGCGAAATTGTCAGCTTTCTTCACGTCGGTAATCGAGGGTTTCAAAACGGGAAGCGGAAGAATCGAGCTGTGGAAGACGAGCCTGAACAATTTCCTTAAAAAGCCGTTGTTCGGCGTAGGCTTTTTCGACCCGACCGCAGCGTATAAAGACGTAGGTTATTCTAGCGGCGGTGTCACCGTTTTCGTACCCAGATTAAGCCATAACACGATTTTTCAGTTTATGAGTGCGTGCGGTCTCGTCGGGCTTATAGCCTATTTTTACCACAGGGCGCAGACGGTAATATCGCTTATAAACAATTTTAATAACGAGCGGATTTTAATAAGTTTAATTATGGCGGCGTTCCTGTTATGTTGCCTGTTAGACTGTTACATATTCTATTTTCTGCCCGCGACCGTATACTCGTATTTTCTGGCGGTTTTATCCTCCACGGAAAAAAAGAGTAACGATGCGCAGAAGACGGAAGCATTATAAAAATTCAGGTTTTGTCAACGGAGGTCACAATGGAAGAAGAAAACGGCTTATCTTTTAAGGACATTCTTAAAGTCATCTTTAAGAGAATATGGTGGGTACTGGGCGCAACGGCGGCGTGCCTTTTAATCGTCGTGCTTATAGCCCAGCTGTGGTACAACAAGCGCGAACAGTACTTTTCGGTCAGTTACGAAATAGTTTATCCCGACAGCGCAAGCGGCAAGTATCCCGACGGAAGCGACCTTCTGGCGGCGGACGCCATTTCGCTTGTTACGCTTACGGCTATTAAGGACGGCGCTTATTCCGCAGACAATAAGGACGAGTTCAAAAATATCAACGTCGAAAAGATGCTTGACGAAGATGAAATATCGATTTCCGAAGAGGTCGCGCAGACCGCGGGCGGAGGAATAAAGAGGACGTATACGCTCACCGTATCGGCAAAGTATTTTTCTAACGACGCACAGGCGGTTGCGTTTATCCGCACGGTTGCCGCATACCCCGTAAAGCGCGTCAACTCCATTATCGACACCAAGGAATACGGTTTGTATTTCTCCGTGTATGAAGCCGCTAAGTCTTACGACGCAAAGATAGAGGCGCTTGTTTCGCAGAAAAACTATCTCGAAAGCGAGTATACAAAGCTTAAAAATTACGGCAGCACGGTGGAGGTCAATCTCGCTTCCCTGCACAATATTTTCACTACCGAACAGCGTCAGGCGCTTGCGGACAGCATAACCGCTAACAATTACGTGTTCGATACGGACGGCTATAAGGCGAATGCGGAAACGCGCACGGTTGCGTTGGATAAGCAGTTTGCAGACAATGTAAAGATAATCGAGGCGGAGGAGTCAAAGCGCGGTGACAGCAACCCCAATGACGTTAACACTAACCCCTACGACCAGATTATTGCGGAG
>CAMWWA010000185.1 GCA_947177825.1 uncultured Clostridia bacterium | reverse complement strand
GTCTTGAGGTTATGCCCGTTACGCTCGGCGAGCGTGTTGATGAAGGCATAAAGTTCGAGTATCTCAATTTTTCGGGAAGAGATACCGGAATGGGCAGAGTGACTATTTACGGTGTTTTGGCATCCAAGGAAGTAAATCCTTCGCATGAGTGCGTTCTAATCTTACGCGACAGTTATGACGACATTGACGAAGGACTTCTGGCTCATTTCGTAAAATGCGGTTACAGCGCGCTGTGCGTCGATTACGGCGGCGAGCGCGACGGCGTAGAAAGATATACCCAGTATCCCAGCAACATTTCATATGCAAACGTGGTGAAGTGCGGAAGATATAAAGATTACGTTGATTTTAGCGCCGAACAGACTTGCTGGTACGAGTGGGTTGCGGTCGGCATTTACGCCCGTAAATTTCTTGCCGAAAAGTTCTCTACGCAGAATATCGGTTTGGTAGGTATCCGCGACGGCGGTGAAATAGCCTGGAAGCTTGCCTATGCGGCAAGGTTTTCCTGCGCGGTAACTATAAGCGCCTGCGGCTGGAAAGCTTATAAGGGTTTTGAAAAGTTCAAGGGGCAGGAACCTGAATTCGACGAGGAGAGGTACAGATTCGTCGCGGGGATAGATTCGCAGGCGTATGCGCCGTATATAAAATGTCCCATGCTGATGTTGTGCACCACGAACGACCCTGCTTTCGATTACGACAGAGCGTACGATACGTTTTGCAGAATAAATCCCGATTTTGCGCGGTCGAGCTCCATTGCATATTCGATTAATTGCGGCTCGCGTATAGACGTTCGCTCTACCAGCGATATGTTTATGTTTTTAGACGGCTACGTAAAGAACAGGCACGTTTTCATGCCTAAGCCTGCCGAGGTCAGCGTATTTGCCGACGATGACGGGAACTTGGTCGCTAAAGTTTCCAGCGACAGCCTGGGAATAGTTGAAAAGTGCGGCGTTTTCTTTGCGGAAGATTGCTACGACTATGCTACCCGTGCCTGGTCTGCGGCAAGACCTAAACGCATAATCAACTCGCACGAAAGCGAATACTATCTGGACATATACGAAAAGAGTAAAGTTCTGTTCGTAATGTGCTACACGGAATATTCCAACGGCTTCACCGTTTGGTCTAAGCTGTCCGTAAAGAAGATTAGCGGCAATTTCCGTAACAGTATGGCAAAGTCGAACATAATATTTACCAATAAGTCAGGTACGGAGTGTTTTTCCATTGCGGATTGTTCGGGGCGTGCGGTCGGCGGAGTGTTTCTGACGGATAACGACGCTTTGCCCGAAATTATTACCGAGGACGGACTTAAAGGCGTTTACTCGAAGTGCGGACTGATGACCAACCGTATAAATAATCTTCAGTATGCGCCGCGCAACGACAGTATTCTGAGCCTGGACGTCTGTTCCGATGAGGAAATAACTCTTGAAGTGAGCCTGAAAAATAAAGAGGACGGCTGCGTTTATTCGGTCAAACTCTATATTTTGGGTGGTGTCTGGCAAAGTCAGACGCTAAAAGCCAAGGTTTTCAAAAATGAAAACGGCGTATCTTTGGGCAGTTTTGTAAAATGTGAGTCGCTTTCGATTATCGGCAGCGGCAGGTTTGCACTCAATAATCTTATTTGGCTGTAATAAATGCAAAATAAATCTTTTAATGTCAAAAATAAAAGCGTCGGCGTATTGGATACGCTGCTTAGTATACTTTTGTGCGTAATTTTGGTTGCGGCGGTTTTGCGCGTGGCTTTTGGTATTGCGTATTTCAGAGTGTATATTGTAGGGTCGTCTATGTCGTCAACTCTAATCGGGGCGCCCAATAAGGACAGCAGGGGCGGAGATTACGTTTACGCATTCCGTTCTTCCAATCCCAAGCGCGGAGACATAGTCGTAATCGATACGAAGACGAATACGAATAAGACGATAATCAAGCGCGTTATTGCGCTTGGCGGCGATACGGTCGAGCTTAAAGAGGGCGTTTTATATCTAAACGGCGAGGTGGTTGATGAGCCTTACGTCAGCGATAAGAATAACACGCCGTCAGAAAACAGTTATGCCCAGATTGTCGTTCCCGAAGGCACAATGTTCTGCCTTGGGGACAACAGGGACGTCAGCGTAGACAGCCGTTCGGAAACTTATGGTTGTATGCCCGTTAGCTGGACGGCTGGCGTGGTTGCCGACTGGTCTATGTCTTTAAAGGGCGCCGTTACGGCTTTCAATTGTTTCATCGATTTTACTCTGCCGGAAATGTTCGGCGGCAAAAAATAAATTACGGAGTTTTTTATGCGTGCAGTAGTTACCGTGGTTGGTAAGGATAAAACCGGAATAATTGCTAAAGTAAGCACTTTTCTTGCGGAAAAACAGGTAAATATTCTCGATATCAGCCAAACCATTCTAGAAGATTATTTTGCTATGATTATGCTGGTGGATATGACGAATTCCAGTCAGAAACTTGCGGAGTTGGCGGAAGAGTGCAAAGTAATGGGCGAAAAAATAGGTATGTCCGTCCATCTTCAGCACGAGGATATCTTCAACGCCATGCACAGTATCTGAGGTAAGATATGTTCAATTATAAAGACGTACTTGAAACCATTGAAATGGTCGAGCGTGAGCACCTGGATATCAGAACGGTAACTATGGGCATCTCGCTTTTGCCGTGCATAAGGGCGACGGGCGAAGCTACGGCGCAGGCCGTTTATGATTTGGTTTGCAAAAAAGCCGAAAATATTGTTAAAGTTACCGAAGAACTTTCAAAGGAATACGGCATACCTATCGTTAACAAACGCGTATCGGTAACGCCTGTCAGCCTTATTTGAGCCGCATTTACCGAAAAGTCCGTACTTGTCGGCAGGGCTTTGGAC
>CAMWWA010000184.1 GCA_947177825.1 uncultured Clostridia bacterium | reverse complement strand
CTTCAATACCGGTCGTTAAGCCGAGCTTTTCTGCGGCGGACTGGCTTTTAACGTCTATTTTCCAACCCGTAAGTCTTACGGCAAGGCGGGCGTTTTGTCCGTTCTTGCCTATGGCAAGGGAAAGCTTATCGTCGGGAACGACTGCCATAGCCGTCTTTTCGCCGTCAAGCTGGGTTACGGAAATGACCTTTGCGGGAGAAAGCGCCTTTGCAATAAATTCAAGGGGATTTTCGCTCCAGGGAATAATGTCTATTTTTTCGCCGTGCAATTCCTCAACAATGGCGTTTACTCGCGCGCCCTTGTTGCCTACGCACGCACCGATTGCGTCAACCCTCTGGTCCTCGGAATAGATTGCTATCTTGGTCCTCGCACCTGCTTCGCGGCTGACTTCCTTGATGATTACCGTACCCTGCTTGATTTCGGGAACTTCCTCCTCGAAAAGCTTTCTTACCAGGCCTGCGGACGAACGGCTGACAAGCACCTGGGCGCCCTTAAAGCCGCTCTTCACGCGCTTTACGAACACCTTGATTTTATCGTTTACTTCGTACTTCTCGCCGGGAACCTGGTCGGAAGGCAACATAAGTCCTTCAACCTGTCCCTTGCCAAGCTCTACGTAGACGTTCTTCAAATCGATTTTTCTGATTTTGCCGACGACAAGCTCGCCTTCCTTATCGGAGAACTCGTTCATTGCGGCGTCGCGCTCGGTCTCGTGGAGCTTCTGCAAAATGACCTGCTTAGCCGTCTGCGCGGCAATACGCGAAAAGTCCTTCGGCGTGAATTTTTCGGTCACTCTGTCGCCGACCTTATAGCTCTTCTTTATGGTGCGCGCCTCTTCAAGCGATATTTCCGTATCCTTGTCTACGACTTCTTCCACGACGGTCTTAGCCGTGTAGAATTCAATCGTGCCCTTTTCGGGAACGAGCTTTAATTCAACGTCGCCTACCGCGCCTGCACTCTGTTTTTTGCAAGCGGAAACGAGCGCGTTGCGAAGCGCTTCAATGAACACTTCCTGGGGTATGCCCTTTTCCTTTTCCAAATCTGCAAGCGCAGCAAAAAAATCCTTGTTAACCATTTTGATTTCTCCTAAATTATCTGTAAGCGTTTTTAAGCGCAATTTATTATTCGAATTTGATAGCTTTGTTTATCTTTGCAATTTTATTGCGTGGAATTTTCAACCTTTCCTTGCCTGCCGTAACCGTAACGGTGTTTTCGTCAAACTCTTCCAAAAAGCCCTGCAAAAACTTTTTGCCCTTTAACGGCGCGTAAAGCTTAAGTTCCACTTCCTTGCCGAGATTTCTTTCGAAATCCCTAACAGTTTTAAAAGGGCGGTCAAGCCCGGGGCTCGAAACGTTTAACGTGTACGGCTGTCCGTAGCTGGGGTCCAGCTCGTCTATGGGGTCGAAGATGGCGTTGTGGAATTTTTCGCAGGTGTCGAGGTCCACTCCCGCCTCGGTTTCGATATAGACCGTAAGCGCGCCCGACTTTTCGTTGCACTCCACTTCGACTATTTCTATATCCATACCGCTTGCTATATTTTCAAGCATTTGGCTTATTTCTTCGACAGGTTTAAATTTCATGTTTACCCACATATAAAGTATTGAGTGCCTTTCGTCAAGGCACTCAATCTTAAAGCATAAGTATTAAGCTTGCCTCTATTATAGCACCCGTGTTTCGATTTGGCAAGTTTTAACAAGGGGTTGGTAAAGATTTTTTTATTTTAATGAGTTCGATGAATATTTTAGCCGTAACCAGCGCGTCGTCGGACGCCCTGTGGTGGTTGAAAGTAATTCCGAAATAATCCGCAACCGTATTTAGCTTGTAATTCGAAAGGCGCAGCAAGCTTTGGGCAAGCGGAATGGTATCGAAAATTTTGCGTTCGGGCACGTAGCCGCACTGCGAACAATAATGGTCGATAAATTTATAGTCGAAATTCGCAGCGTTGTGTCCCACGAGATAACAGCCGTTTATAAACTTGAAAAAGTCCGGCATTACCTTTTCGTAGGCGGGCGCGCCGTCCACCGTTTTCTGGTCTATTCCCGTCAGGTTTATAATCTCGGCGGAAAGCTTTCTTTGCGGATTAACGAACGTATTGAAGCTTTCCTTTATTTCCCCGTCGATTATTTTATAGGCGCCTATTTCGATAATCCTGTCCATAACGCCGCCGGCAGGCGAGCTGTTAAGACCGGTGGTTTCCAGGTCGAACACGACGAAAGTATTGCTTTTTAGGCAGTCGGGCAACTTTGTATCGACGAACAGATTGCTCTGCGTATAGTCCATAAACGGTTCGGGAAATACCGTTTCGTAATATTTGGGCACGGCCTTGGAAGGACGCTTTTCGGGCACGAAACCGCTTGGAATGCTTCCGTAGTCGATAAAGTTTGCCGTCGTTCTTACCTCACCGTTGTAAAGCTCGGCTTTACATGTAAGCACAATATTATCGCCGACTTTTAACTGTTTTATCTTATCGAGACTCTTCTGGCGCGCGAAATATCCCACGCGGGTAGAAGCCGTAGTATCGTTGACGGTGAAATAGTACATCAACTTTTCCTTGCCCGACGAACTGGTTACGGTCTTTTCGCGTATATAGGTTATCGTGCCGCAGATTACGACGTTGTCGCTTACAAAATTCAAATCGGCGATATAGACGGCTGTCTTTGGCGTGGCAGTACCTTCGAGAAATGCAAAATCGGCAATTTCAAAGGTTCGCGGCGCTATCTCATACTGAATGTTTTCGTGCTTTTCTTCTATAACGACGTCGTCGAGTTTGCTTTCTGCAGCAATGCACTTGCCGCGGAAATTACCGCAGAAGCACTTTTTGAGCGCCGAACAAATCCCTTCGGCAACGTCCGAAGTATAAGT
>CAMWWA010000183.1 GCA_947177825.1 uncultured Clostridia bacterium | reverse complement strand
ATGCAGGTGCGCACGATTTTGCCCGTAATGGAGTGGGCGGTGCGGAAGGGCACGCCCTTCTTTGCAAGGTAGTCGGCAACGTCGGTCGCGCAGCAGAATTCACCCTCCGCCGCGGCGGTCATACGCTTAACCTTAAAGCTTATCGCGCCCAGCATTTCCGCCATAATATCCACGCAGTTAATAACCTGCTTTTCGGCGTCAAAAAAGCCTTCCTTGTCCTCCTGCAAGTCCTTGTTGTACGCAAGCGGAATGCCCTTTATCGTGGTAAGAATGGCGGTAAGGTGTCCGTAAACCCTGCCCGTCTTGCCGCGTATAAGCTCGGCAATGTCGGGGTTTTTCTTCTGCGGCATAATGGAGGAACCCGTGGAGTACGCGTCGGAAATTTCCAGGTAGCCGAACTCTTCGGTAGTGTATAAAATTATATCCTCGCACAGCCTGGAAAGGTGCGCCATTACAAGCGACGCGTCAAACAGATATTCGGCAACGAAATCCCTGTCGGAAACGCCGTCAAGCGAGTTTTCGCAGGGGCGGTCGAATTCCAGCATTTCGCAGGTTATATTGCGGTCGATGGGGTAGGAAGTGCCTGCCAGCGCGCCGCTTCCCAGGGGCATAACGTTAGCCCTTTCGCGGCTTGCCGCAACCCTGTCCAAATCGCGCATAAACATTTCGGCATACGCGTTAAAGAAGTGCCCCGCGCAAATGGGCTGGGCCTTTCTCAGGTGGGTATATGCGGGCATAATGTGCTTCACGCCCTGAGCGGCTTTTTCGATAAGCGCGTTCACAAGGTTTACAAGGCTGTCGCACAGGTTGTCATACGAGCCGCGCGCGTAAAGGCGGAAGTCGGTTGCAACCTGGTCGTTGCGGCTTCTTGCGGTGTGCAGCTTCTTTCCCGCGTCGCCTATGCGCGCAACAAGTTCGTTTTCCACGAAGGAATGAATGTCCTCCGCGCCCGCAATTTCAAGCTTGCCGTTCTCTATGTCGGCGGCAATGCCCTCAAGCCCCGCGCATATCTTCTGCGCGTCCTCCAAAGGGATAATGCCGCAGCTTCCCAGCATAGCCGCGTGGGCAAGCGAAGCGGTTATATCCACAGCCCAAAGCTGTTTGTCGAAGGGCAGACTGTCGCCGAACAAGTCGGCGTTTTTAGCAGTGGGCGCGTCAAAGCGGCCTTCCCAAAGTTTCATAATTATTTAATCCTTTAATTGACTTATTTACCGCTATTATAGTATAATTATAAAAGTTAATCAAGCAATTAAGCGCAAAAAGGTTTACAGATGATTATATTAGGAATCGACCCCGGCTTCGGCACTATGGGTTACGGAGTTATAGACAAAAGACCGAACGGCGATTGTATCCCCGTCGATTACGGCGTTATCAAAACTCCCAAGGACGAAACCTTTCCCGTCCGCCTGGCTATGCTGGAGGACGGCTTGAACGCGCTTTATAAAAAGTTCGCCCCCGAGGAAATTTCGGTGGAGGAGCTGTTCTTTACAAAAAACGTGACCACGGGTATACAGGTTGCGGAGGCAAGGGGAGTAATTCTTCTTTCGGCAATAAAGTACTGCGGCAAGCTTTTCGAATACACGCCCAACCAGATTAAGCAGGCGCTTACGGGCTACGGCAAGGCGGACAAGGTGCAGATGATGCACGTCGTGCAGTCGATATTGCGCTTGAAGCAGGTGCCCCGTCCCGACGACGCGGCGGACGCCCTTGCGGTTGCAATCTGCCACGCGCACACGTCGCGTTTCGGCAATCTGTTCGGAATCAGATAAAAGGAATTGTTATGATAGGATATCTTAAAGGCAAAGTATTGAATATGGGTACCGACAGCGCGATAGTCGTTGTCGGCGGAGTGGGCTACGAAGTGTATTGTTCGGGCGCGGCTTTTTCCAAAATGGTTGAAGGCGCGGAGTGCGAGCTTTATACTTATCTGCAGGTTTCCGAAGCAAACGGCGTTCAGCTTTACGGCTTTTCGTCAATGCAGGAAAAGGCAATGTTTTTAAAGCTCATTTCGGTTTCGGGCGTAGGTCCCAAGGTGGGCATTTCCGTCCTTTCGCAGATGAGCGTAAACGACGTTGCGCTGGCGGTTGCAACCGGTGACGTCAAGGCGCTTTCTCGCGTTAAGGGTATGGGCAAAAAGACGGCTGAAAAGATTATAGTCGAGCTGCGCGACAGGGTAATAGCCCCCGTCGGCGGCGCAAGTGCCGCGGACTCTTCGCCAATCGTTCATATTGCAAGCGGAGACGAGGACGCGGTAGTCGCGCTAATCTCTCTCGGCTTCACCCGTGCTGAATCCGAACGCGCCGTGTCCAGGGCAAAACAGCAGGGCGCCAAGACGGTTGAAGATATTATAATGTTAGCATTAAAGGGTATGTAATTTATGTTTGACGAAGATTACTACGGAGAGGACGAAAACAGGCTTTTGCAGAGCACCAAGGGCGAATACGACGCAGAGGAAAACGCGCTCCGCCCCAAGACGCTCGAAGCCTACGTCGGACAAAGTAAGGTAAAGGAAAACCTTACCGTATATATGAACGCCGCAAAAAAGAGGGGCGAGGTTTTGGAACACGTCCTTTTATACGGCGCGCCCGGTCTGGGCAAAACCACTCTCGCGCACATAATCGCAAACGAGATGAACGGTCAGCTCAAAATGACCAGCGCCCCCGCAATCGAGCGCAGCGGCGATTTGGCTGCGCTTTTAACCAACCTCAGCGAGGGCGACGTTCTGTTTATCGACGAAATTCACCGCCTCAACCACAGCGTGGAGGAGATTTTGTATTCGGCAATGGAGGACTACGCGCTTGACATTATCGTCGGCAAGGGACCCAGTGCGCGCAATATCCGCTTCTCGCTTAAAAAATT
>CAMWWA010000182.1 GCA_947177825.1 uncultured Clostridia bacterium | reverse complement strand
AGAATAGAAGCAATGAACGCTGCGGGCGAAAAGAAAGTTGTAAAGACCTGGTCCAGAGCAACCACCATATTCCCCCAGATGGTCGGACATACGATAGCCGTTTACGACGGAAGAAAGCACGTCCCCGTGTATATCACCGAAGATATGGTAGGCTGCAAGCTCGGCGAGTTTGCTCCCACCAGAACCTTCAAGGGTCACGCGGCTAAGACGACGAAGAAGTAAGGAGAGTTTAAGTTATGGCAAGCAATATGAAGAAAAAAGTAGAAAAGATTGCCGCAACTAAGGATAAGCGTCCTTACGCAACGGCAAAGTACGTCAGAATTTCCCCCTACAAGGTGAGAACCGTTCTCGCGCTTATCAGGGGCAAGAGCGTGGAGGAGGCTTCGGCTATCCTTTCCTACTGCAATAAAGGCGGCAGCGAGGAAGTAAAGAAGGTTCTTCTTTCCGCGGCGGCAAACGCAGAGCACAACCAGGGCATGGACAGAAGCGACCTTATAGTTGCCGAAGCTTATGCAAACGGCGGTCCCCACCTTAAGAGAATGCAGCCCGTATCCAAGGGACGCGGACACGCAATCTTAAAGAGAACCAGCCACATCACCGTCGTGCTCGACGCGAAGAAGATTTAAGGAGAGTGAAGTATGGGACAGAAAGTTAATCCTCACGGTTTGAGAGTAGGCGTCATAAAGAGCTGGGACACCCAGTGGTACGCCGAAAAGAAGGACTTCGGCAAACAGCTTAAAGAAGATAACGTCATCCGTACCTTCATCAAGAAGAAGTACTTCGACGCGGCAATAAGCAAGATCTGCATCGTAAGGGCGGCAAACAAGGTGGAAGTTACCATCCACACCGGTCGTCCCGGCGTGCTTATCGGCAAGGCGGGCGCGGAAATCGAGGTTATAAAGAAGGACCTCGCCAAGCTCACCGACGGCAAGATAATTATAATCAACGTCATTAAGGTTGAAAAAATCGACCAGGACGCGCAGCTCGTTGCGGAGGCGGTTGCTTCCCAGCTCGAAAAGCGCGTATCTTACAGAAGAGCTATCAAACAGCAGCTTTCCAAAGTTACCAAGACGGGCGTTAAGGGCGTTAAAATCGCCGTAAGCGGACGTCTGGACGGCAGAGAGATTGCGGGCAGCGAAAGCTATCACGACGGCTCTATTCCCCTTCAGACTTTGAGGGCGAATATAGATTACGGCTTTGCGGAAGCGCACACCACCTTCGGCGTACTCGGCGTTAAGTGCTGGATATACAAGGGCGAAGTGCTTACCGGTTCCAAGAAGCTGATAATCTCAGACGGAGGCGAAGAGTAAAATGTTAATTCCCAAGAGAGTAAAAAGAAGAATGCAGCACCGCGGCAAGATTCGCGGCAGAGCTCATAAGGGCAATAAGGTCGCTTACGGACAGTACGGTCTGGTAGCGGAAGAGGGCGGAAGAATTACTTCCAACCAGATTGAGGCGGCGCGTATCGCGATGACCAGATTCATCAAGCGCGGCGGCCAGGTCTGGATTGATATATTCCCCCACAAGCCCATAACCAAGCACCCCGCAGAATCCCGTATGGGTTCCGGCAAAGGCTCGGTTGAATACTGGGTAGCTATCGTCAAGCCCGACAGAGTAATGTTCGAGATGGCGGGCGTTCCCGAGGACGTTGCAAGAGAGGCTATGCGTCTTGCGTCCCACAAGCTGCCCGTTAAGTGCAAGTTTGTAAGAAAAGAAGATTTAGAAGGCGGTGAAGCTAATGAAGGCTAAGGAAATTAAGAATTTAAGCGACGCAGAACTTAGCGCAAAGCTGTCCGAATTAAAAACGGAGCTTTTCAATTTACGTTTCCGCCACGCAAGCGGTCAGCTTGAAAACCCCTTGCAGATAAACCTGGTTAAAAAGGATATCGCAAGAGTGAACACCGTTATCCGCGCAAGGCAGATTAAGGGTTAAGGAGAAAGGTTATGGAAGTAAGGACGACTTTAAGAAAGGAAAGAGTAGGGCTGGTAGTTTCCGACAAGATGGACAAGACGGTTGTCGTAGCCATCACCGAAAAGAGCAAGCACCCCCTCTACAAAAAGACTATAACCAAGACCACC
Source organism: uncultured Clostridia bacterium (assembly GCA_947177825.1). Taxonomy (GTDB): domain Bacteria; phylum Bacillota; class Clostridia; order Christensenellales; family Borkfalkiaceae; genus Coproplasma. The sequence goes on along the minus strand of CAMWWA010000182.1, from coordinate 784 downwards.
AAGTTCAAGGCTCACGACGAGAAAAACGAGTGCGGCATCGGCGACAAGGTGAGAATAGTAGAGACGAGGAAGCTTTCCAAGGACAAGAACTGGAGAGTTGCCGAAATCATCGAAAAGGCTAAGTAATTTATAATTACTGAAACGGCAAGGTGAAGTAACTCGGTAAGGGCAAGTAGTTGCCGCTTCACCCTCTGAACGGTAGCTATAGGTTTTTGAGTGATAAGCCAGTCAAACGGCTAAGCAATTAAAACCTTGGCAGCGGGGACACCCCGCAGAGTTGTAAGTTTTAGAATAAATTAAGGAGAATTTATATGATACAACCTCAGACGAGGCTCAAAGCCGCGGACAACAGCGGCGCAAAGGAGCTTATGTGTATAAAGGTGCTCGGCGGTTCTTTCAGAAAGACGGGCAACATCGGCGACGTAATCATATGCTCGGTCAAGACCGCAACCCCCGGCGGCGCGGTCAAGAAGGGCGAAGTGGTTAAGGCCGTTATAGCAAGAAGCAAACAGGGAGTCAGGCGCAACGACGGCACCTACATCAGATTCGACGATAACGCGGCGGTTATCCTTGGCAACAACAACGAACCCAAGGGCACGCGTATCTTCGGACCGATTGCAAGAGAATTGAGAGAGAAGAACTATATGAAGATTATCTCCCTCGCACCCGAAGTTCTGTAATTAAGGAGAAAAGCAATGAACGTAAAATTAAACGATACAGTAGTTGTTATTGTCGGTCGTCCCCAGAAAGACGGTGGCGACAAGGGCAAGCAGGGCAAGGTTAT
>CAMWWA010000181.1 GCA_947177825.1 uncultured Clostridia bacterium | reverse complement strand
GGCGGAGGCGCCGCAGGGCTTGCGTGCGCGGTAAGCTTAAAGAGGCGTGAACGCAATTTATCCGTAATAATAATAGAGGCAGGCGAGCGCGCAGGCAGAAAAATCGCGGCAAGCGGCAACGGTCAGGGCAACCTTTCCAACGCCGATATGAGCGCGTGCCATTACCACGGAAGCGGCTTGTCCCTTGCGGAAAAGGTGTGCTGTACGGGCATGTACAATCCGCTCGATTTGTTCGACTTTCTGTTTACCACCGATAAGGCGGGGCGCATATATCCCGCGGGTAAACAGGCTTCGGCGCTTTCCGACTGCCTTTTGCGCAAGGCGGAAAAGCTGGGCGTAAGTATAAAGCTTTCCGCCAAAGTCACGGCAATCGAAAGGGGCTTTAAGCTCACATTGTCGGACGGCTCGGGTATCGCGGCGGACAGGGTAGTTTTGGCGGCAGGCGGCAAGGCGCAAAAGCAGTTTGCAACCGACGGAAGCGGATTCGCTCTCGCGCAGTCGCTGGGGCATACGATAACGCCGCTCGAACCGTCGCTCGTTCAGCTTAAATGCAACACGCAGCATATCAAGACGCTCAAAGGCATACGCACGGAATGTAAGGTCACCGCTTATGGTCCCGGCGGCAAAGTGCTTGGCACGTCGTCGGGCGACGTCATATTCACCGACTACGGCGTTTCGGGTAACGCAATATTCTATATTTCCGCTTTCTGCGCAGGGGTGAACGGCGCTAAGCTTTCGCTTGAATTTCTGCCCGAAATTTCAAAGCAGGAAATCGTGCGTGACGTGGAGCGCAAGGCAAAATGCGGCTATCCGCAGTCAGAGCTTTTAAGCGGCACGTTGCACAACCAGCTGGGCAGGGCGGTAATAAAGCGCTGCCAGAGCTGCAAACCCGAAGATATTGCCGACACGGTAAAAAACTTTACGCTCGAGGTTGAAGGCAGCCTGGGCTTCGACTACGCGCAGGTCACAAGGGGCGGCGTGCACGCAAAGGACGTCGGCGCCGATTTGCAGAGCAAGCTCGTGCCCAATCTCTATTTTGCGGGCGAGGTGCTGGATGTGGACGGCGATTGCGGCGGCTACAATCTCACCTGGGCGTTCGCAAGCGGTATGCACGTTGCAAAGTGCATAGCCTACAGTTACAATTCCGATGATTAAGCGTTTGGATAACGTAAAACTTCCCTTGGGCAAACCCGAAAGCGACCTGTTGAAAGTCGCCGCAAGAAGCCTGGGCAGGGAAGTAAAATTTTTTAAAATATTAAAAAAATCTCTCGACGCGCGCGACAAGCGCAACATATTTTGGCTGTACTCAATCGCGTTTTCTTCAACCGCGGAGGAAGAGCCGAAGCCGCAGTTCGGGAGAGTTAAAAACCCGCCGACAGTCGCCGTTATAGGCGGCGGCCCCGCGGGGCTTTTCTGTGCCGTGCGCCTTGTGGAGCACGGCTTTAAACCTGTAATAATCGAGCGCGGCGAATGCGTGGAGGAGCGCAGGCAGACCTGCCTCAACTTTTTTGACAACCGCGTATTGAACGAAGAGAGCAACGTGCAGTTCGGCGAGGGCGGCGCGGGCGCGTTTTCGGACGGAAAGCTGAATACGCGCACGAAGGACGGACTCAACCGCGACGTGCTTTCGCTGTTCGTTAAGTTCGGCGCACCGGAGGACGTCGCCTATCTCAACAAGCCCCACGTCGGCAGCGACAGGCTGTACGGGGTTCTGCAAAACCTGCGCGCGTTCGTCACGGCAAACGGCGGCAGCTATATGTTCGATACAAAGCTTGTCGGCATAGGACAAGCGGACGGAAAGCTGACCTCATTGAAGCTTGAAAACGTCAAGAGCGGAAAGACAACCGAACTGAAAGTGGACTGCGCGGTGCTTGCCGTCGGTCACTCGGCGCGCGACACCTACGAAATGCTCAATAAAAGCGGCGTGTATATGGAAGCGCGCGACTTTGCCGTTGGCGTCAGGGTGGAGCACCTTGCCCGTTCGATAGGGCTTGCGCAGTACGGCGAAAATTACAAGCTTCTGCCCGCGGCGGACTATCAGCTGGTCAGCCACGCGCACGAACGCACCGTGTTCACTTTTTGTATGTGCCCGGGCGGCGTGGTCATTCCCGCGGCAAGCGAGAAGGGCGGAGTGGTGGTCAACGGTATGAGCATGCGCGCACGCGACGGTCAAAATTCCAATTCCGCGCTTATGGTGCAGATGCACCGTTCGGATTTCGGTTCGGACGATTTGTTTGCAGGCGTGCGCTTTCAGCGCGAGCTCGAGCGCAACGCGTTTGTTGCGGGCGGCGAAACCTACCGCGCGCCCTGCCAGTTGTTTAAGGACTTCAATGCGGACAGGCTGTCGTCGGACTTCGGCGAGGTAAAGCCGACCTACGCGGCAGGCACGGCGTTCGCGCCCCTTTCGCAGGTGCTTCCGAATGTTGCGGTGCAGGCGCTGAAAGCCGCGATACCCGATATGGGCAGGCGGTTAAGGGGCTTCGACAGTCCCGACGCGCTGTTGACGGGCGTGGAAACGCGCTTCTCGTCCCCCGTAAAGATTGTCAGGGGAGAGGACTTGCAGAGCGTTTCTTTAAAAAATCTGTACCCGTGCGGCGAGGGCAGCGGCTACAGCGGCGGAATTACTTCGTCCGCGGCGGACGGCTTAAAGGTTGCCGAAACTATTTTTGCGCGCTATTCATAATTTTTTCATACAGTTTACACATTGCGCGGCTATAATGGTATCACAACAAAACTTAAGCACACACTAACTTTTTTCATATTCTCTCTTATTGAAAAAGCGCGGCACATTAGTGGCGGCCGTGTTTATTACATGTGGTGTTCCATTGGGTTGAAAGTTGATTAAGATTAGTTTGCGGCGCGTGGCGGT
>CAMWWA010000180.1 GCA_947177825.1 uncultured Clostridia bacterium | reverse complement strand
CTCTGACTCCGTCATTCGTTGGTTCAAATCCAGCTACCCCAGCCATTGACACTATATATTGTATGTTCATTATTCCAAACACAATATATAGTGTCTTTATTTTTTGACTGAAATTACGAATTTGTTAAATTTGCCTTAAATTAGGGCATTTTTACCCCGATTTGGGAGTTTTTTGGGAGTTGGAAGAGGTTTTTCAGGGGGCTTTTTGGGGACTAAGCCTTTTAATTACTCCCAAAATCCCACTGTAAATAGTCTACCTTTTCCGCTTCTTTTAAGAAAAATTCGTCCGAATAGTGCGTATAAACGGTTGTCGTAATCGTTCCCGTCAACGAATGTCCCGCCCAAATGCTTACAACTTCGCCCATAACGCCGCTCTCTTTGCACCTGCTTATAAACGTGTGCCTTAACTCGTGGGAGTGATGTCCGGGGAATATCCGCCTCATAGTCGATTGCAAAGTGTTCAGGTTTGCGCGCTTTGCCCTTTCGAAATCGATATACGGCAATACCTTCTTCATCATCGGCGTAAGCGGTACTTTGCGCTTGACTACGTTTTTGCCCATTCGCTCTTTGCTCGTTTCGCATTCGAGCCACGTTCCGTCAATTACGTTCAGACTTGCAAGCTCGCTTCGGCGCAGTCCCGCATATATAAGCACGAGAAAGGCGTGAGAAGCGTCTTTATTGAGGTTTGCAAGGCAATGGTTGACCAGCTTCTTTTCTTCGTCGTAGGTGAACGCCGTTCCGCTCTTGCTTTCGTAATTCGGCACTACCACCTTTTTCATCGGCGAAGGAATGTTGTAATCGTCCGCAATCATATCGAAGATACACTTGAGCAGCAGGAACAGCTTGTGCGCCATTCTCAGCGTGCCTTTGTCAACGTATGTCAAAAGATAGTTCTGCACCATACTTCTGTCAATCTCGCTTACGCCCAATTCGCCGAACGTGGGCAACACGTCGTGGTTTAACATTCGCACGTACTCATTGTATGTAGACGGCTTTGTCGTAACTCTTTTGATGTTGAGCCATTCTTCGGAGTACTGCGCAAACGTCTTTTCGTTCGGGTCGCGCTTCCTGCGCTTGGTACATTCGTCTTTGTTATTCAGTTTTTCGATAAATTTCTGTTTTAATTTTGTTATGTCTTTGGACGAAACCTCTATGTCTATTCCCTGTCTGTGGAATCTTGCTTCGAACACTCCGTCCTTTCTTAAACGGTAGTGAACAAGCATATCGTTCATCGCAAAAACGCCTCTGTAGTTTGTCGGCATCTGTAAAATCTCCTTTTTTGAAAATTTCAGCACGTCCCGACGATTTTCAACTTTACTCTTTTTTGTCGCTTTGTTTTGCCCGTCGGACTTCACAAGCGCGCTCAACTTATCCACCGTTATGGTGTTTGCCGCCATTTCCAGCATCAAGTGCTTTTGCTCGTCCGAGCATTCTACGTTCGTTATAAAATTAAGTACTTCTAACAGTTTGTCCTGCTCCATTATCCTCCTTCGCATTTGTTCGTAAAATACTACCACAGTTTTCTGTGGATTGCAAGTGCTTTGACATAATTTTATTTGCTCCACGTCCACTTAGAGCTTATAGGTTGCGCCCGCGGGCGGTTTGCTTTGTCTTGTTCTGCTTGCATCTCTTCCTCTATTTCTTTCAGTCGATTGCGGTAGTTCGTCGTTTCGGGCGAAAATAACTCCGCCACCGACGAGAACAGTCCGTCCATAATGCCGCGCACTTTCCGTGCCGAGATTGCAAGACTGCGTTTCAGATTTTTATCGTTCGTCTTATACTTTCTGCGTGGATTTCTCTTATACGTTTCCTTCTGTATCTCACGCACTTTCCACAAAACGATATTTCCCAGCCTGCGCTTATAATCCCACTTCAACGCTTCCACCGTGTGCAGGGTTTTCAAGCCCTCGCCCATCTCCGTGTAGCCTTCCATATTCTGCACTATGTGAAGCTCTCTTTCTCTGCGCTCTTTGTAGTAGTTGCCCATTATATCGCTTAACTTCTTCTCTTTCTCGCGCAACTCTTCCCTGAACGTGTTATCGGCTTTACTCGTCTTTTCATCCAATAATATGAGCCATTCAACCGCCATATCTATCCGTGTGCGGTACGGCTCCATCTCTTTACTTGCATACCATAACGGCTTGTCCCTCGGCAGTTCGTCCGCAAGCTCTTTCAACCATTTGCGAAGTATATCGTTGACGTGAGCTGCACCGTATTCATTGCTTGTTCGGGTGAGTTCGTCTATCACCTTTTGCCGTTTCTTTGCAAGATTGTCGTCTATGGTGTAAGCATTCAGCCGTTCTGTCATTTTGTCGATTACGTCAAGCGGTATCTTGCCTTTCTTGCGGTAGATATATCCCGCGGCGCGCTTGTTCTTTACCTTCGGCTCTTTCTCCCAGAAAACGTAATGTATATGCAAGTGTTCGGGTCTGTCCAAGTGCAGCGCGCACATCAAGTCTATATTGTCGGGATTAAAGCCCGCGTCCTTGAAAAACTGCCCGAAAGTCTGCTTAATAAGGGCGATGCACTTTTCGGGGTCGTCAATCTGTTCTGAGTTCTCCTTATTGAACGATATAAAGCCGTGCCATAAATTCTTCTCTCCCGTCTGCGCCCGCTTGCGCATATCCTTTACTTGCTCTTTCGTGAGCATACCGTCTTGGTTAAATACGCCCGTACTCTTTTGCAGGTATTCGAGCATTGTGAATTTCTTTGCTTCCTCGCCGTATATCTTGCCCTCGGTGGTTATGTACTTATATATGTTATCCTCGCCCGACATATCGAAGAACGCCCGCTCCTTTGCGTGGTTTGCTATCTCCTCCGCCGTTGCGTTTCTCTTTAATCTGTAAGGCGTATATGCTATATCGAATATTACCGGTTGTGTTCCTATATTTTATCCTCCTGTTAA
>CAMWWA010000179.1 GCA_947177825.1 uncultured Clostridia bacterium | reverse complement strand
CAAAAACGCCGTGTTTGCCGCCGTGCCCGTTATGCACAGGTACGCGCCCACCAGCACGCAGGAAAGCGAGCCGAGCAATATACCCAGCAGCAGCCCCACGCGCGATTCTTTCCATAAAAGCTTGAAGGTCTGCCGTGCCGTTATCCTTTCGTCCGAAAGCACGCGGATGGTTACCGCAAGCGATTGCGTTCCCACGTTGCCCGCCATATCTAAAACGAGCGACTGAAAGCTTACTATAAAGGGCAGGCTTGCAATTACTTTTTCAAAGCTGCCCACCACCGCGGAAACGCCCAGCCCCAGGAAGAACAGCACCAAAAGCCACGGTATGCGCTTGACGATGGAGCGGTGAATGGGCTCCTTCATATCGTCTTCCGAGGTCAGACCTGCAAGTTTTGCATAGTCGTCGCCCAACTGGTCGTCAACCGCCTCGATTAGGTCGGTGGAAGTAATTACGCCCAGCACCTCGTTTTTCGCGCCGAGGACGGGAATTGAATCTTCCTGATAATCTTTAAGTCGGTCAATACATTCCTCTATGTTTTCGGTCGCGTAAACCGAAGGATATGAATTCATTATAATGTCGTCAAGCGGAGTATTGTTGCGTGCCACTATCAGGTCGCGCAGATTTATAGCGCCGCAATACGCCCCGTCGGCGTTTTCGACGTATATGGTGGAAACGTTGTCGTTTTCGGCGGCTTGCTCCACCATCGATTTCATTGCCGCCTTTACGCTCATATCCGACTTGATGAGAATGAAGTTAGTGGTCATTCGGCTGCCCACCGCGTCTTCCTCATAGGAATTTATAAGCTTGATGTCCTCTGCGGCTTCGTCGTCCAACAGCTTTATAATCTCGTCGCGGGTGTCCTCTTCCAGCTCGTCCAGAAGGTCAACCGCGTCGTCCGCGTCCATGCACTCGATTATGTCGGCGGCGTGTTCGGTGTCCATATCCTCGATGTAGTCTTCCGCGTTTTCCAGATAACTGAACACGTCGGAAAGCACGTCGGGGGAAAGCACGCGCGCCAGGCGCTTACGCGCCTCTTCGCTCAGGCGGGGATATATGTCGGCTATGTCGCCTTCGTGATAGTCGCTTAATTTTTCGGCAAGCTCGGCGTCGGGAACGTCTTGTTCTATCAATTCGTAAAGCTGTTGCAAAACGCCCTGTAACTCTTCCATATACCGCCTCCCGTCTGTTTTATTTTATTATACCACCGCCCCAATCAAAACACAAACATAATTTATAACAGGTTGCAGAAAAAAATTACACGTATATAACGAAACGGCGGTTGCGTTTGTCCGCAACCGCCGTTTTACATTTTTCAATTAAGCCACGATAGAAGCCATAACGTTTTTTATCATTTCGGCAGTCCCTTCTGACTTTTCGTAATCCGTAAACAAAATCTCAACGGTAACCTGCTGCTTTATCGTTGCCGTTCCGTTCGAAGCAGTATAAACGTTATCAACGTACACGGCAGTGTAAGCCGCGGCGCTGCCTGCAACGGTAAACTCACATACGACGGCAGACAAATTATCGTTTATTCTTTTCGTAGCGTAACTTTTTACGGTAACGTTATTTTTAAGAACGCCACCGGTATTAAAGCGGTATTCGACTAAACTCTGAGTTATATTCGTTCTCTTAAAACATTCTATATTGATGCCTGCAACGCCGCTCTTTGTCAATTTAACGGCGCTGGAGGTCGTCGTCTTTGAATAGCCGCTATCTTCCGTAGGCAGGAAACACTTAATATATCCCGCGTCCAGCTTTTCGTAATTTTCGGCAGGCGCAACGTTATAATAAAACTTCTTCGTTATTTCTTTATACGTTACGGTCAAAGTTTTATTGTAAGTAGAAACCCCCGTCGTATCGAAGCCCGAAACCATGTCTGCGGTCAGGGGAACTTCCTCCTCCGTTTCGTTACCGTAAGTAACTTTCAGTACGATATTTTCGTAATCCAACTGCTCGTTTACGACGTAAGTATCCTTAATCATCGCCTCGTCTTTAAGCTCGATATCCGTAATTTGGGGAGGAAGTATTTTTATATTGAACGTTCCGGAAATTTCGCCGGGGACTTTACTGCTTGAAAACGTAACGGTAATCGTCTGGCTTTCAACGGGAACGGACGAATCGAAGCCCGAAACTTCGTACGTTACGTGGGAAGGCGGATTGCCAAGCGTAAAGTTTTGGGTGTACTCCGTGTTTTCCTCTTTATCGTAATACTTCAAGCCTACGCACGTGTCGGATTTTGAAAAACTTTCGCCACTGTAATAAGTGAATTTTGTCTGACCGGTATAGGGAAACGGGCTAAAGGTAACGCTTATAAATTCGCTTTCTCTTTTGTTGCCGCCGCAAGCGGAAAAGCACAACGCCAGAATTAACGTTGCCGCCACAAGCACCGCGGCTTTGAAAATCTTTTTCATCTAATTACTCCCTGTTTTTATTATAGTGAAAGTATACGCGTTCCCCAGCCGAAAGTCAACAAATAAACGGCAAGCCGTCACCGTCCGTCAATACAAAAACCCAAGCCTGTTCGACTTGGGTTTTGTTTGGTGCACAATTCATAACCTAATTCCAATATTTACCAAAGTATTGTTTGAGGTTAATTTATTCTTAATCTTCTCGTTTATTAAATAATCTTGCATCAACTTCCATAGATATAGGTTTTACAATAATGTTGCGGTAGTTGTTCATAATTATATTATTTTGAAAAATAATTTTTTTTAAATATTGTACTGGTATATTTTTATAAATTAGAACTTCGGCTTGTTCGTTTGTAGGATAGTTGAGAGGAAGTGAAATTGACCTTGGTTCATCAAACAATTTTTCAATTTTTGATATCGGCAAAATCATACCGCCATTATTTTTAGCTGCATTGACTGGGCAACAACGTGCCCATAAATTTTCTTTTAACATTAATACTTGAATATCT
>CAMWWA010000178.1 GCA_947177825.1 uncultured Clostridia bacterium | reverse complement strand
GGACAGGTCGTTCTGGTCACGGGCGGCGGCGGTTCCATCGGCAGCGAGCTGTGCCGTCAGATTGCCACGCACAACCCCAAGCAGCTCATAATTCTGGATATCTACGAAAACAACGCATACGATATCGAGCAGGAGCTCAAAAGAAAGCACCCGTCGCTCAACCTGCTTGCGCTCATTGCCAGCATCAGGGACAAGGGCAAGATGGAGGACGTCTTCACAAAATACCACCCCGACATTGTATTCAACGCGGCGGCGCACAAGCACGTTCCTTTAATGGAAACCAGCCCGAACGAAGCGGTCAAAAACAACGTTTTCGGTACGCTAAACGTGGCAAGGTGCGCGGATAAATTCGGCGTAAAGGTGTTCGTTCAGATTTCAACGGATAAGGCGGTCAACCCCACCAATATCATGGGCGCAACCAAGCGTATCTGCGAAATGATTGTTCAGACCATAGGCAGGAACAGCAAAAACACCAAGTTCGTTGCGGTGCGTTTCGGCAACGTTCTGGGCTCGAACGGCTCGGTTATTCCGCTGTTCGAAAGGCAGATAGCCGAAGGCGGTCCCGTCACGGTTACGCACAAGGACATAATCAGATATTTCATGACCATACCGGAGGCGGTGTCGCTCGTGCTTCAGGCGGGCGCGTACGCCAAGGGCGGACAGATTTTCGTGCTCGACATGGGCGAGCCCGTCAAGATATACGATTTAGCTTACAACCTCATAAAGCTTTCGGGACTCGAACCCAACGTCGATATAGAAATTAAGTGTACGGGGCTCCGTCCCGGCGAAAAGCTCTACGAGGAGAGGCTGATGGACGAGGAGGGTATGCAGACCACGCCCAACGGACTTATCAATATCGCCAATCCCATTCAGCTTGACGAAAGCAATCTGTGGAAAAAACTTGACGAACTGTACAAGGCAGCGTACGAGGAAACCGACGCTATGAAAATTTTGGTTTCACAGCTCGTCACAACGTACAAACCCGATTTACAAAACAAATAAACGGAAAAGTTTTCAATTCATAAAGCGGCGGCTTCATCCCGAAGCCGCCGTTTCTATTTCATCACTCTTTATCGTCCTGCGACGGGGCAATTTCGAAAAGTGCGTCGTCATTTGGTTCCCGGTTGTCCAACTGGTTCAGGAAATAATCGAAACACTCCACGTATTTTTTCCTGTTGCGCTTCAACGTGCTGTCGCTCATACTCGCAAGAAAGGTAATTTTTCTAATGGAATAGCGGTTGACCGACCTGTTATAAATAAGGCTGATAACGTAGCAGTGGTTGGTTTTATCCGTGTAATCGAGAAATTTATAAATAGGCACCATTTTATTAAATGCCGCCGTATAATTTTTGTCGCCCTTTTTCAGGTGCGATTCAATTTCTTTTTCGCGCTTTCTCATGTCACTCATGTCGCATATAAGTTTATTACTATTTAGACTACAAAAACCGTCAAAATGTGACAGTTTTTTACATAAATTTTATGGTAATATCAACGCGTAGCGAGGAGTGCCGTGACAAAACGAATTTTAGCCGAAGAAGAACTTTTAACCTATTTAGCCGAGTATTTAATTTCGTCGCTGGACGAGCTGATGCAATGCCGAACGCCCGACGGCTTTATCGACGGTGAAATAACGGCATACGTCGATTGCCTTGAAATTTTGAATTTTTGGAAGGGATTTGAGCGATACGGAATAGCAAATATTGAAAAAAAATATCAAATCGAGTAAAAAAGTCTTGAAAAAACTTCGTAAACACACTATAATAATTTTAGAATTCTGTTAGCTATTGGACGCTAACAGAAGCAGGTAGCAGCTGCGCTGCTACCTAATATAATTATCAGTGAATACGAAAGAAAATGACGAAAGAATTGTTTAACGGCTTAATCGCAAAGGCGAAGGAGAATGACCAACGCGCTATCTGTATTTTTTCTGATTTTTGTATTAAAGCAATAAAATCGCACCTTGACAAAAAGTTTGACAACATACAGGATTCGGAAGATTTTGCGCACGACATTTTCACATACAAGATATATTCCAATCTTCCGACAGAACCCGTGGAATATCCCTATGCCTGGCTGTACATTATAGCCGACCGTTATATGTTCACCTATCTGGAAAATCACAACACCACTTTGGAGTATAACGAAAACGCATATCCCGACGAATTTTTCGAAAACCACGTAAACAAATTTATGATTGACGAAGCCTTTGCCATAATCGACGAGGTGACTTGTCAAATCTTGGTTCTTAACAATATTTACGGCTACACTTACGAAGAAATTGCGCCCATGGTAAACCTAAGCCCCGAAGCCGTTCGGCAGAGGGCTTGCCGCGTAAAGCTGAATAAAAAATTGTTGTCACATTTCGGCAAAAAATAAAGTCTTAGTAATTAAGAAAAAATTTTTGCGAGGTGTACAAATGAAGAAAAAAATTTTAGCAGCCTGTACGGCACTTATTTTGTCGGCAGGCGCGGTAGGCGGCTCGATTTCGGCTTTTGCCGACGTCAGCCTGGAAGAGTGCGACCTGTGCTTTCAGCAGACCGCAAACGCCATTCTGGACGAGGACGAGGTAAACGGCACTTCCATAATCACTCACCGCACGCCTATTTACGATTTGAACCTTCAGAATATGGGCTACGTCTATTCTTTCGGTACGGGCTTGGGCGAGGGCTATGCAATAGTCGTTTGCGATAACGGCAACTACGTCGCGCAGGAATTTTTCAAGTCGGCTACAAACCCCTATGCGCAGGTAACGGAAGAGGGCGAGTTGTGCGTTTACGCCCACACTATGACCTATTTAAAGAGCGTGGACGGCACTATTTGCGATATCTCATCTTCCGCGCCGATATCGGAAGAGTCGCTCGGTGAATTGCGCGAGAACGCGTTTTATTATCAGGACGATTCTAACACCGGTTGGGAAACCAGAACCGTAAGAAT
>CAMWWA010000177.1 GCA_947177825.1 uncultured Clostridia bacterium | reverse complement strand
CCGTAATTTCGGGCTGAACTTCGCTTGCAAACGTAATGCCCGTAACCGTAGCCTTATTTATGGTCAATGTCGCGGTTACGTCGCTTATGGCGTTGTAGTTTACGGAGTCGCCCGTAAAACTTACCTTAACCGTATATGTGCCCGCGTCCGTCGGTGCGGTCGTAGTCGGCGTGCCGCCTTGCTTCGTATACGTTATATCACTAGGGGTTACGCCGTCAGGCAAATCGCCGGACAATGTAAGTTCGTGCGTGTCACCGTCGTAAGTTACGGTCTTTTCACCCGTCAGCTCAACGCCGTCCATATCGTAGGTAAGATAATCAACCGTAATATTGTTCAGCGCGCCCACAGGAACAGGATATTTTACTTCTGCCCCTGCCTTTGTATATACAATGAAGAGTGTTGAAGTACCCGTACCTGGAACGAGAGTTCCGTCAAGTTTAAAGTTGTCTTTATCAAGCGTTTCGAACTTGCTAGTATTGTAGTTCCAGTATGCCTGAACGGTAAACAAATCTTCCAAATCGTCCAAAGGCGTATCGGGATATATCGTCTTTCCGTTCTGAGCAAAAGCAACGCTCTTTATGCTGTCTATTTCCGCTGCAATAACTTCAACAGTAAAGCTGCAATCGTAGCCGTTGCTTTCAACCTGCACGGTGTTCGTGCCCGCATGGAAATAATCTTGCGGCGAGCCGTTCTTTAATACGCTTAAAGTATAGTCCGCCGTGGCTTTCTTTAAGCCGCTATCGTAAACGAGTTCAACGATAAGGCTGAAAGGCGCGGCTTTAAGTTTTTCGAGAGTGTTCGAAGTATAAAGCTTATCGGTGCCCGTGCCGTCCACGGAAACGCTTGCAGTTACGCCCGCAACTTCGTCCGCTATAAACGTAATACTTACGGAGCAATCATCCTTGGTGTTGTAGTTGTTGATATCGGTAGGCGTGAACTTACAGCTATACGTCGGTGTGCTTGGACTGGGCGTTTGATTGGCGTTCCAGGTGAATGTACCCGCCGTGCCGCCGTCTGCCGTATTGGTTACGTTTGCAGTTCCGTCCTCGTTCTTCGGCAAGCCGTCAGTAACGTAAATGTTATTTTTTCCCGCAGTGGCTGTAACCGTAGGATTTGCTTTATTTATAGTTATAGTAAACTGTTTATCGCCGCCCGTAGTTGCGTTGCCCGTCCACTTCAAATCGCTTGCAGCGGTCATTGTGACCGTATATGTGCCTGCGTTGACTATATCGTTTACATTAACAGGCAAACTAATATTTGTTGCGGGGTTGCCCTCATTATCCACATACGATATTGATTTAACGCTTACATATGCGGCGTTATTGTAAATATCAAGGTCAAGCCAGGCAGGCTTTTCCGTACCCGTCAATTCAGTTATCCATTTGCTCGCGCCGCTGTACGTTACGGAGATATTGCTCGGTGCGGCTATACTGTTTTCAATTGTATACGAACAATAAATTGTTTCGGATGAATTGGCGTCGCCTGCTTTTTCGGAAGCATACAATAAGGTCAGGTTATAGTCACTGTAATCCACACTGCTCGGCAACGCAACGGTTGCAAAAGCGTTGTCGGTTGCAGACGTGCTGTTCATAGCAATAGCCGTCTGATAAGCTATTGAACCGTCATTTTTGGTCTTATTCGAAAGCAATAAAATAAGTTTGCCGCCGCTTTTACCCGTAGGGTTGTTATATTTAATATTTAACGTGTCGTTACTTTCACCTATCGTCGCCTTAGCCTTAGTCGTGTTTGTGGTATAGTCCGTATCTTTAAGATAAAGTCTGTATTCCGGTTTGGTGGAAGTCTGGCTCATATCCGTCCAACCGCTTGCAGGTTTAGCCGTAGTTGCGTATGCAATTTTACTTGAGTCAAAATTGAAAGCCGGACGCACCCCGCTCGAAATCGTGAGGTTAGCGTAAGCTACACAACCAGTCGAATAAATAACGAGTGCAGTCGAGCCCGTGACGGCGCCTGCGGTACCATTGCGCCCCGCCGGACGAAGCCAATATACCCCCTCAGCTTCATTGGAGAATTTCAGATAGTCGGAGGTAATATTGTTGAAGTTCTTGCCTGCTCCGTCGTAATAGCCGGGATACCAGTCGGAAGAAGGCGTCCAGGAAGTACTGACCTTGTTAGCATAGGTCTGGCCACTGTCGCCGAAACCGTAGTCTGGATTATTTATATCGTAATAATCAAGTAAGAACAGGTTGTCTCCGCTTGTATCTTCCCACACGGTGCCTTTTTCCGTATCATAATGCGCATATTGCGCAGTAGGCGCACCCAACCTGTTGGTATTGTACTTGCCGTTTACGGTATCCGTTGTTGAGTTTGCCGTAGCGGTTACCGTTATACCTTTCTTTTTGAATAGATACTGTGATTCTTGTGTATGAAGCCCAAAGTTATCGGTAACGTAGCTGCTTGCCGGCACTACCGCACTCTTTTCATTTAACGTAAACAGTTTGCCATAGTACGAAGCGTCTTCGTTGATATCCTGCGTATTTGAAGGCACAGCCGTATTGCTGGAAACGGCTTTATAATAGGTGCCTCCGTTTAAGGTTGCTCGAATCTGGCTTGTACCCCAGAATGCGTAGTCAGGGTTAACATAATAAGAGTTATACTTTTCTGTGCCAAGCTGTTTATCCGCCCACAGAAGCATACCACTGCCGTACTTGTTATTATCGCCCGTGTCCAGAACGCGCCACTTTACGGCGCCGTTATTGTCACCGAAGTAAACGTATTCTTTCTGCGCGCCTTCGAATCCGTTCAAGATTTTTCCTGAACCACTCAAGTCGAGATATGCACCCGTTGCCTTTTTTGCAGGTGCGTCGGCTGCCGCGCGCATTGTATCATTATTAAAAAATGAAAAAACTGCGCCGACACATAGTGCGGCACAGAATATGGGCGTGAGTATATAAAGCAAAGCCTTTTTTGCGGCGCTTTGCTT
>CAMWWA010000176.1 GCA_947177825.1 uncultured Clostridia bacterium | reverse complement strand
GTGTCCAGAAGCTTCGCGTTGGGGGTGTAGATGTCGATAATTCTCTTATAAGTTCTCTGCTCGAACTGTTCGCGGCTGTCCTTGTACTTGTGGGGGCAACGCAAAATGGTGATTACTTCCCTTTCGGTGGGAAGGGGAATGGGCCCCGAAATTTTAGCGCCGCTCTTCTTCATCGTTTCGACGATGCGCGATGCCGCAAGGTCAACGAGCTCGTGGTCGTATGCCGCAAGTTTGATTCTGATTTTCTGTCCTGCCATGGTTTTCTCCTTTTATACTAACAAAATTGATATTTTCCGTGTCAACTTATCCGTGTGTATCGCGGTTTGTACATTAAAAAACACCGAAAACCGGCGTTTAAAGTAACAGCCACGGTTAGTCGCAGGGGTCAAAGCCCCTACAATTGTCGGCGTAAATTATCTTCCTCCGCGGGTTTGTACGGAAGTTTGAAGTAACTTTACGCTTCATCCCAATACACGCCGTTTTTTCCGACACGCCTGACTATTATATAAAATCGCAAAACCTTTGTCAACCGTTTAAACGCACTTTTTTGCCCGTTTTTGCCGTGTTTTTGCGCAAAAAACCGTCGTTTTGCTGCGCTTTTCTGCTTTTTTACCAAACGGGCGGTTTTCTTGTGTCCGATTGCCGTCCGCACCACAATATATTGATTTTTTTCGACCTTTTTCCCCCGTATCCTGCAGGGTTTGCGCATATTAAAATATGTCGAAAGTTATGTATAATATTTTTGAATAGATAAATCAAAATGTTATATAACACCGTTTTTGAGAATTTTTAACAATATTTTATGTTGTTAATTTACATTATGGCTAATTATGACATATTTAACTTTGCAGGCGCCGGATACGGAATAAGAATTTAAAGATAGGTCTTGAAAGATATATATATTTATATTATAATGTATATATAGGGGGAAAACGAAATGGCAATTACAGCAAAGGAAATCAAGAACGTAGCCGTTATAGGTCACAGCGGCGAGGGCAAAACCACGCTTTGCGAGGCAATGCTTTTCAACGCGGGCGTTATCGACCGCATGGGCAAGGTCGCCGACGGCACTACCGTTATGGACTACGACGAGGCGGAAAAGGCGAAAAACGTATCCGTCTACACCTCCGTCGCGCACCTCAACTGGAAGGGAATGAAAATAAACCTTTTGGACCTGCCCGGTTTTTACGACTTCGAGGGCGAGCGTCACGAGGGGCTTGCGGCGTGCGGCGGCGCGGTTCTGGTAATAGGCGCCAACGGCGTTCTGCCCATCGGCGCGGAGAGCGTAGTCAACTACTGCTTAAAGCTGGGCAAGCCGCTTATAATCTTCATAAACGGTATGGACAAGCCTAACGCCGACTATGCCGGCACGGTTGCCGCGCTTAAAGAAAAGTACGCGGGCAAGATTGCGCCCATCCAGATACCCATTATGCAGGACGGCAAGATGACTGGCTACATAAACGCCATTCAGGAGCGCGCTTACGAATTCTCGACGAGCGGTCCCAAGGAAATACCCGTGCCCGACGAACTTAAAGAGCAGATGGACCAGATGGAGGACAGAATCGTGGAAACCGCCGCGGAGAACGACGACATTCTGCTTGACAAATACTTCGAGCAGGGCGGTCTTACCAAGGCGGACGCGGTGCACGGCATAAGAAAGGGCATTGCGACGGGCAACGTCATTCCCATCATGGCGGGCAGTGCCGCGAACAACAGGGGCGTTATAAACCTTCTGGACGAAATAGTTACCTATATGCCCACCGCCAACGAGCGCAGGAACGCGTACGCGACCGACGTCGCCGCCGACGAGCTGGTGCATATCGACTGCGAGGAGAACGGTCCCTTCGTTGCGCAGGTCTTCAAGACCGTGTACGATTCCTACACGGGCAAGCTCAACTATATAAAGATTTTCCGCGGCAAACTTAAAACGGGCGACGTCGTGTACAACGCGAGCACAGGCAAGGAAGAGCGCATAGGTCAGATATTCACCCTTGCCGGCAAGAAGTGCGAGCAGGTTGCCGAGCTGACCGCAGGCGACATAGGCGCAATTAACAAGCTTACCGCCACCGACACCAACCACACTCTGTGCGCGGTTGGTACCAACGTACTTTTCGACCCCGTGCGTTTCCCCCGCCCCTGCCTTTCCATGGCGGTATACGCGGCGACCAAGGGCGAAGAGGATAAAGTCTTTTCGGGACTGAACAAGATGCGCGAGGAGGATTACACCTTCTCCGTTGCCAAGAACGCCGACACGGGCGAGCTTATTTTAAGCGGACAGGGCGAAACGCATATCGAGCTGCTTGCCGCCAAGCTTAAAAGCCGCTTCGGCATTGCAACCGTATTAAAGGAGCCGCGCATACCCTACCGCGAAACCATACGCAAGGTTGCCACCGCCGAGGGCAAGCACAAAAAACAGTCGGGCGGTCACGGACAGTACGGACACTGCAAGGTGCGCTTCGAGCCGTGCGAAAGCGATTTCGAGTTCGGCGACGAGGTTGTGGGCGGCGCGGTGCCCAAACAGTATATTCCCGCGGTTGAAAAGGGCTTGCGCGAGTGCCTTTCGCGCGGCGTGCTTGCCGGCTATCCCGTTACGGGCGTGCGCGCGGTGCTGTTCGACGGAAGCTACCACGACGTGGATTCTTCCGAAATGGCGTTTAAGGCGGCTGCCGCCCTTGCCTTCCGCGAAGGTATAAAGAACGCCTCCCCCGTTCTTCTGGAGCCCGTAGTCAAGCTGAAGGCGGCTGTCTCAGGCGAATACCTGGGCGCGGTTATGGGCGACGTTTCCAAGAGGCGCGGCAGGATTATAGAGAGCGTGACCGACGGCGATATAACGACGATAGTCGCCGAAGTGCCGCAGTCGGAAACTGCTAAGTACGCAACCGATTTACGGAGTATGACGCGCGGTCAGGGCAGATTCTCCACCGAATTTTTGCGGTACGAGGAGCTCCC
>CAMWWA010000175.1 GCA_947177825.1 uncultured Clostridia bacterium | reverse complement strand
TCGGCAAGCTCGGGGTTGTGCGTGACCATAATGATGAGCCTGTCTTTGGAAATCTCCTTTAACAGCTCCATTATCTGCACGCTGGTCGTCGAGTCGAGCGCGCCCGTCGGTTCGTCCGCAAGCACTATTTCGGGGTCGTTAATGAGCGCGCGGGCAATTGCAACCCTCTGCGCCTGACCGCCCGAAAGCTGGTTGGGGCGGTTGTTGATTTTGTCCTTCAGGCCCACCTTTTCAAGCGCGTCCAGCGCCCTCTGCCTGCGCTCCTGCTTGGATACGCCCGAAATCATAAGCGCAAGCTCGACGTTTTGCAGAATGGTCTGGTGGGGAATCAAGTGGTAGCTCTGGAATATGAAACCTATGGAATGGTTTCTGTAAGTATCCCAGTCCCTGTCGCCGTACTGCTTTGTGCTGGTGCCCTCTATAACGAGGTCGCCCGAGGTGTACTTGTCAAGTCCGCCTATAATGTTTAAAAGCGTAGTCTTGCCGCAGCCCGACGGACCGAGGATAGAAACGAATTCGCTCTTCCTGAACTTCAAGCTTATTCCTTTAAGCGCCTGAACGGTTTCGCCCGCTACGTAATAGTCCTTTTTTATGTCGTTTAATTCCAACATAGCTTTAACCTTTTTTATAATTTATTTTCGATTATGATAGTATGTGCAAACAGCAGATGTCAACCTTATCGTATGCGCACGTGTGCGTATTCACGCAATTTTCATCTTTTGCCTGCGTTCAGCCTTGCAAGAGTGCGGCTTGCGCCCAGTATGCCCATAACCGTGCACAGGTCGGGGGAGTTGGGCATTCCCGTTACGGCAATTCGCAAAATTTCCGCAACGTCGGCAACGCTTCCCTTGTAGTTTTCGGGATTGGCCTTGTAGTCGCTCATTTCTGCGGCAAAGCCGTTGTCCGCGGCGATTTGCTTTACCTTTGCAAACCACGCGGAATTGTCGTCCGCCTCACTATATACCGCGGCAAAACCGTCTATTACGGAGTTTACCGTCGCCTTATCGAAGCGGTAGCAATAATCGGGCGCGAACGTATCGTCGAAGAAATAGTCAATCATTCTAACGCCGCTTTCCGCGCGCACTATGTCCTTGCGCCTCTTTTTGCCGCCTATGCCGCAAATTAAATTCAATATCTTTATTATATACTGCCCGTCGGCAAAATGTTGCCTGTCCTTATCCGTGCCGAACTCGCTCACCCAGCCGTTTAAAAAGTCGTAGGTCTGCTCCGCCGACAGCGTGGAAAGCTCCGCCTTGGAAATGTCGTTCAGCTTGTCGATATCGAACAGCGCGCCGCTCTTGCCCATCTTGCTTATCGAGAATTTGAAATCGCGGTAGTCCGCCTGCGGATTCTTTCTTTCCCACTCCTCGAAGTTGGAGTTGAGAATGGTCATTAAATATTTGACCACCGCCTTGGGATAGTAGCCCGCGCTCCTGTAATAGTCAAGGGACAGTTCGGGGTCCTTGCGCTTGGAAAGCTTGCGCTTTACGCCGTTATCCACCTTCATTAAGGAACAGGTGTGACCGTACTTGGGAAGCCTGAATCCGAGCACCTTGAAAAGCTCCAGGTGAATGGGCAGCGACGACAGCCACTCCTCGCCGCGTATGACCAGCGTGGTATGCATAAAGTGGTCGTCTATTGCGTGCGCAAAGTGATAGGTGGGTATGCCGTCCGACTTCAAAATTACCACGTCCTGGTCGTTTTCGGTGACGGTTATATCGCCCTTAATTGCGTCGCGGAAGGTAATTTTGTTGCTTGTGTCCCCCTGCGATTTAAGCCTGATTACGAATGGCTTGCCCGCCTTTAAGTTGGCGTATATCTGCTCCTCGGAAAGATTGCGGCACTTTGCGTACTTGCCGTAGTAGCCCGTAATTTCCTTGTTTGCGGTCTGCTCCTCCCTGACGGCGTTGAGCTCGTCCTCGGTGCAGAAGCAGGGGTAAGCCAGTCCGCGCTCTATCAAATCCTTTGCATACGCGCGGTAAATTGAAGCGCGCCGGCGCTGATAGTAGGGACCGTATTTGTTGAGCGGCGAATCTATCTCCGCGCCCTCGTCGAAGTTGACGCCGAAATAGTCGAGCGAGCGGATGACGCTTTCCACCGCGCCGTCCACCTTTCTCTTCAAATCGGTGTCCTCTATGCGCAGATAGAAAATGCCGCCCGTGGTGTGCGCAATGCGCTCGTCCGCAAGCGCGCTGTACAGGTTGCCCAGGTGTATAAAGCCCGTGGGCGACGGTGCAAGTCTTGTGACCTCCGCACCCTTTTCGAGCTGCCTTTCGGGATACTGCTTTTCATACTCCTCCAGGGGGAGCAAATTATCGTCGGGAATTAAAGTCGACGCAAGTTTTTTTAAATCCATATCCTGTCTTCCTTAATCTTTCTTGTCTTGGTTATCTTGATTTTCCTGATTGTTTTCTTCAACGTTCCCGCCGCCGTTTACTTCCGTTTCGACGTTTGCAAACTTTTCGGCTTTTTTGAGGAACGCCATCTTATTCTTTTTGTAGAATTTGAGTTTGACGGGCGATATCAGATGGAAAAGAACGGTTGCCGAACATATTCCCACCGCTATGCTCAGAAGGGTTAAAATACATATAGCCCCCCACTCCGAGGCGGACATAATAGCCATTTTCTGTGAAACGATTGCCTCCATCGTATAATAGAGCGAGCTGCCCGGCACGACCGCAATAATCGCAGGCACCAGAATTATGGTTGCCGGAATTTTTATTTTTCTTGCCATTATTTCGGAAAGTATCGCCGCAAAGAGCGTGGGAATAAGCACTATTAAAAATACGTAATCGTTGTTATAGTCGAAAGCTTCCAGCATACCGACGTACACGCCCAAGGTGAGTACGCTTGCCAAAAGTGCCCAGCCGATACGCTTTAAATTTAAATTGAAGAACAGACACACGGCAACCGCGCCAGCCGAGCCGGATATCATAAGCATAAGCGCTTTGAACCACGTTCCGGTAACCTGCAGTTTGTACCAGCCTATGTACGGC
>CAMWWA010000174.1 GCA_947177825.1 uncultured Clostridia bacterium | reverse complement strand
GTTTTTGGAATGTCCGTGCGCGGAGTCGAGCACGATTATATCGACGTGCGACTTTACGAGCGCGTCAATTCTGTCCAGCATATCGGCGGTTGCACCGATTGCCGCGCCGACCAAAAGTCTGCCCTTTTTGTCGGTTGCGCGGTTGGGATACTGAATGGCTTTTTCGATATCCTTTATGGTGATAAGGCCCTTTAAGTTGCCGTTTTTATCGACGATGGGAAGCTTTTCGATGCGGTGCTTGCCCAGGATTTTCTGCGCCTCCTCAAGCGAGGTGCCCTCGGGTGCGGTTACCAGATTTTCCTTGGTCATAATTGCGGATATGGGCTGGTCGAAATTGGTTTCGAAACGCATATCGCGGTTGGTAAGAATACCGACGAGCTTGCCGTTTTCGGTTATGGGCACGCCCGATATGCGGTATTTTTCCATAAGCGCGCGGGCCGCCGAAACGGGCTCCTGCGGGGTAAGGAAGAACGGGTCGGTTATAACGCCGTGTTCACTGCGCTTTACCTTGTCAACCTGCGCCGCCTGCTCCTCTATGGACATATTCTTGTGGATTATGCCCAGTCCGCCCTCTCTTGCGATTGCGATTGCAAGGCGCGATTCGGTTACCGTATCCATTGCCGCGCTGACCAGAGGTATGTTCAGGTTGATACCCTTGCAGAGCGTCGTGCGCAAATCCACGGTGGAAGGCAACACGTCGGACGCTGCGGGAATTAACAGCACGTCGTCGAACGTCAAAGCTTCTTTAACGATTTTGCTCATATCTTCTTACTCCTTTGTTCGTTAATCTATATAGTGAAAAATTTTTTTACTGATTTGTGCTTGCGTTCAGAACGAAGCCGCGTATTAAGGAAATAACCTGCGTAAGCGTGTCCCTTTCCGACGCGTCTTCGGGATGAATTTCTTCCAGCGCCGCCAAAATAGCAGTTGCCGACTCCACGTCACCTGACGACCTTGTGCTTGCGGCAAGCGACATTAAAGCGTTTCCGTAGACAAAGCTTTGCTTTCCGTTATCCTCGGTGGCAAGCGCTATTGCCTTGGACTTTTCGCCCGTGTTGTAGTAGGATACGGCAAGCTTGGAATTAACCCAGTGACTGTAGTCGAATCTGCTTCCGCTCTGCTGTTGGTTCTTTACTTTGCACACCTCTGCGTAGTCGTGGTGCGCCGTAAGCTTTTCGCCGTATTCTAGAATGTATTTATCCTCGCCAAGAAGTACGCTGTCTTCGAAGCAGCGCGCCAAATCTTCGCATTTTTTGGTATAGTTATAGCGCAGCAGAGAGTATTTTACCGCTAAATCGTAGTTACCTATGCTCTCGGTTGCCGTAGCCATATGCTGGGGAAAAGCGAAGTTGAACACCGCAAAAACCGCAACAAGTATGCCAAGAATTATGAGGACGGTCTTAACCGCCGTTTTTACGACTATCTTCTCCAAAAACTCTAACCCGAAACACTACCAAAATATTTTATATATTTTATCACAGCGCTTAAAAAAAATCAACTGTTTGAAAGATATAATCATATTATAACGCCCGCGAAAATAAATTTTTAGTATGAAAAAATTATTTGCGAGTTTATTGTTGTGTCTGCCGATAGTGTTATCCCTTTCAGCCTGCCGGAAAAAGCCCGATTATTTCGAGTACGTTTCGGAATACCGCAAGAGCGTTTATTTTTACGAGGACGACGTTATTACGCTTAAAATTTATTCGGTCGATAAGGAAACCAACGTCGCCATGGACGGATACAGGGGCAACGTAAGCAACGTTACCGAAGTGTATTTCGAGAGCGAAAAGAGCGTGAACGAAGCGGAAATAGAGCTTTTGGGGCAGGGCGGCGAGATGAGCTATCTTGCCGTGACGCGCAACTTTTATTTAAGCTTTTCGGGCACTGAGCCGAGCGGCGCAAGCATACCCGTAACCTTGAAAATTGACGGTGAAGAAAAGAGTTATGACGTGATGAACGTTGCCGAGGAAGGCACGATTGACGGCAGAACCGCGTTGAAATGCGTTGTGGAATACGATAAAACGAGCTTTGACAACCTGACAGAGGGCAGGAATTTTTCGGGTGAGATTTCCGTCCGCCTTTTGTACGACGAAGGGTGCTTTTATTACGTGGGGGTTTGCAACCGCGAAAAGCAGGTCCACGCCTATCTTGTGGACGGCGTGGACGGAAGAATTATAGCGGAGCGTGAAAGCCAAGCGGAATAACCGCATAACGCCCGTTTATGCATTTTGATATGCATTTTGGAATTGTTGATAACCGTTGGGTTATATTTGACCTTTCGGCGCATTGAAAACGCGAAAAAGGTCGAAATTATGTCAAATTGTTGATAACTTTTACCAACTTATGCTGTTTAGTAATTTCAACAGCATTACTTGTTGATAACTTTTTGTGCATAAAATATGGATTTTTAACAAGCCAGAAAGTCGCAGATTATAGTATTCTGCACGTATAAATACTCGTCTTTAACGCGCAGTCTGCCGTTTTCCTCGGTCAGATATTGCGCGTTCTTTTTTAATGCGGCTGCGTAAATTTCTTTAAAATCACCCTCGAAATCCTTGTTGAATTTAGATATATCCAGCCCCTCCGCCGTGCGCAGGGCAAGCATCACCGTTTCGTCCATTGCTCCCTTTTGGTCTATTTCCTCGCTGTCGACCACGGGAAAACGGTTTGTCATTATACATTTGAAATATTCGTCGAGGTCGAAAGTGTTGGTAAAACGCTTATTTTTTATGCAGGACGAAGCCGATACGCCCACCCCGATATACTCGCCGCGCCGCCAGTAGTTTAAGTTGTGTTTGCTCTCCTTTCCCCTCTTGCAGAAGTTTGAAACCTCGTATCTTTCAAAGCCAAGTCCGCGCAGCTTATCGACGCCGAAGGCGTACATTTCCGCAACCTCGTCGCCGTCGGGCAGTTCGCCGTTGAGATAGTCGGTGTAAATTGGCGTGCCGTCCTCGGGCGTGAGCGCGTACATAGAGATATGGCTTGCGCCGCTGTTCGCGGCAACTTCTATCGTCC
>CAMWWA010000173.1 GCA_947177825.1 uncultured Clostridia bacterium | reverse complement strand
CCATACGCTCCTCGCGTTCCTCGCGCCTGCGCTCCTCTCTTTCTTCCTTCTCGCGCCTGCGCTCTTCCTTTTCCTCGGCAATCCTGCGCTCCTCGCGCTCGCGCTTTTTCTTTGCCGAACGCGCCGCGCACGCGATTATGATTATAAGCACCAGCAGCACCGCAGCCCCGATTGCAATCCACAGCCAGTTCGCGAATACGAACTTAACAACCTTTTCCCAAAGCGTCAACTCCTTTTCGGGAGTCGTGTACTCGAAAGCCGTTGCCGAGAACGCCATTGCCGATTCGTCAAGCTCGAAATTCGCGCCGTCCAAAAGCTCGGCCTTTACGTAATATTTGGTGCTGTAGGCAAGCTCGTCCGCGGAAATTTCTTCCGTGCAGGTCTCGTCGGAATAGTACTTCAAACCGACTATATCAGCCAAAGAGCCGCCAAAGCTTTCACTTGCGAACACGGGAAGCGAGCCGTTTGCTCTGGTTGCGGAAATCTTAGCCCTGGCAAGACTCCATTCAACCGCCGCTTCGTTGTCGTCAAGCGCCGTTTCGTCGTACAGTGCAACCGCGAACAACGCCTTTTTAAAGGTCGTTGCGGTCGCCCATTCGTACCTTTCGGTATCGGTCAACGCAAACACAGCCTTATACGTACCTGCGTTCAAGCCTGCATCCGTCTTATCTGCGACGAACGCCATAAGCGCGCCGTCGAAACCTTCAAAGTCCGCCGCGGTGGGTTTAATTTCGCCGCCGCTGTAACTTAAAGTATTTTTGTATACGGGCAACGCAACCTTAGCCCTTGCAACCTCGATTTGCACCGTGGTCGTAAAGTCGTCGTAAGTAACGGTAACAGTCTGCGTGCCCACTTCAAGCAAGCCGCCGTCGCGGATTGCCGCGCTTATGGTAAACTCTTCAACCGCTTCGGTGCTGCCGTTGTCGTAAACCGCCGTCACGGTCAGCTTTGCCTTCAACTCGTCAAGGGTATTCACGGTAGTGAACGCCGCGCCCTCATCCACCGCCGCGGAAATGCTTGTAATAACCGCGTCGCTGATTGTCAGCGTAGCCTCGATATTTCCAATATCGTTGTAATTTACGGTGTCGGGGTTCGTAAAGGTTACCACAACGTCGTAAGTACCAACCGCAATCGGGGTGGTTTCCTCGCCGTTCAGATAATACTTAACGGTATATTCAACGCCGTCGGGCAGAGTTCCCGCCAAAGTCAGACCGTGCGCCTCGCCGTCGAAAACGACCGTTCTGCTGCCCGTCAGCTCCACGCCGTCCATATTATAGGTGCCCTTGGAAATAGTCACCACGCAGGGCTTGCTTGCAATGGGCGCCTTGTCGGGAGCCGTTTCAAAAATAACCGTAATCGTGTATACGCCGACTTCTACAATTTCCTCACCGTCGAAAGGCTCGCCGTCCTTTAAAATTTCGTAGGAAACGCCGACGCCATCGGGCACGTTCTTTGCCGAATAGTCCACGGGCGAACCGTTATAATCAACGTTAATTTCCGCCTCGACCACTATATCGTCCGCGCCTTCAACGGGCGGCTTGTCCGAAATAACTAGTGTTGCCGTCTTAGGTCCTATCTGCTCGTAATTATCGTTGCTGTGCGTGAAGGTTGCGGTAAATATATACTTACCCGCATCACCGAACAGCTTACCTTCAAGCGCGTTTTCGTCTTCGTCCGTAACGCTGTAAGTAACGGTCACCCATTCGGGCACGCCGGTTGCTTCCAGCGTATAAGTTTCACCCGTAATTTCGGGCTTGACGTCGCCTGCAAAAACAATGCCCGTAACCGTCGCCTTACCTACGGTAAGCGTAGCGGTAATATCGCCAATCTTGATATAATTATCGTAATCGCCGGTAAAGGTCACAGTAACGTCGTAATCGCCGGCGTTAACGGGCTCAACCTCCTCGCCGTTCTGCGTATACGAAATGGAATAATCAACGCCCGCAGGCAGAGTGCCCGTCAGGGTAAGCGTGTGCGCCTGCCCGTTATAAACGGGGTTAAGGTCACCCGACAGCGCAACGCCGTTCATATTATACGTGCCCTTGGAAATGGTAACAACACAGGTCTTGGGCGCAATGTCCGCCTTATCCGCCGCCGTCGTAAAGCTGACCGTAACCGTGTAAACGCCCACGGTGACAATTTGCTCACTCTCAAAAGGCTGACCGTCCTTTACGATACTGTACGAAACGCCCACGCCGTTCGGCACGTTCTTTGCGGAGTAGTCCACCGCCGTACCGTCGTAATCAACATTTATTTCCGCCTCGACCACGATATTTTCCGCACCTGCAACGGGCGGCTTATCGTTTATGGTAAGCGTTGCCGTCATATCGGCTATCTGCTCGTAATTGTTATTGTCGTGCGTAAACTTGGCGGTTATTAAATAGCTGCCCGCCGCGCTTGCGCCCGTAAACACCGAACCGTTGTAGTAGTACTCAACGCTCACCCACTCGGGATAGCCCGTAGCTTCAAGCGTGTACGTAGTACCCGTAATTTCGGGCTTGGTTGCGCCTTGGAAAACAATGCCCTGATAAGTACCCTTTGAAATTTCAATTTCAACGGGGTCGGTCGTTGCGGTCAATTCGCCGTCCGTATAGGTGAACAGGAACGATAAAGTTCCGGCATTAAGCTCGGTGCCGCCGCCTTCCTGCTCGATTGTAATTCTATCGGCAGGAGCTTTTAATGCACGCGCGGAAAAGTTCCATTTAATATAAACTTCGTGGCTGTTCTTAACGTCGTCTATCGTCAACGGATAAACGAGCGGCTCAGCTCCCGCCGCCTCATACGCCTCTATCGATTCGATAACCGCCTTTTTAACTTCGACGGTTATGGAACCCGTCATTCCGTTCAACTGCGCGTTGGTGGACGAAGTTGCCCTCAGACTTATAGTCTTTTCCTGCGAATCGCCCTCGGTGACTAAAATACTTTTAGTCGTAATAGTGTAATCGCTCATTCCGAGGGGCGAAGCGCTTATCGTGTTGTCCTCGTAAAGAATTTTTACGGTTAAACACTCCCTCTTTAAATAATCTTCTAACGAGGAATAGGTTATACTGTCGTACCT
>CAMWWA010000172.1 GCA_947177825.1 uncultured Clostridia bacterium | reverse complement strand
TTCTCCAACAAGACGCAGGAGCTTACGAGTCTTAACCTTGCAAAGCTCAAATTCCTTACGGGTTGCAGCGACGGACTGATTTTCGACTATTCGTATACCGACGGCGAAATGGTGATAAGCGCCAACCCCGACCTCGGCGTTGCGGAGGACATAATTTTAGACCCTCTCGACAGGGAGCAGGCAAGCAAATATTTCTATATGCCCGCTTACGACAAGACTATGGAATATCTCGATACGCTCACGCCCGACAATCCCGAAGTTTCCTTCGAGTATAAGAGGGCGGACGGCGACAAGCTTACCGTATACAAAATTCAGCTGCACGGCGTGTACAACGAAGACAGGTCCAGCCTTCTGAACGTTATCGGTAAATTAAGTACTTCGACAAGGGAGATTCAGGCTGTATGACGGTAAAGGAATTTTACGATGTAACGGGCGGCGGATACGAAACTATGTTTTCAAAGTTTTCGTCCGACGCAACCATTACCGCGTTTTTGAAAATTTTTAAGCGCGATACGAGCTATACAACGCTTTGCGACAAGATGGCGGCAGGCGACGTGGAAGGTTCGTTCCAGGCGGCGCACACGTTGAAGGGCGTCGTATTAAACCTTAACATAGAAGGGCTTAAGGACCCCGTGTGCACCATAACCGAGGCGCTGCGCGCAAAGGATATGGGAGAGGCGAAAAAGCTTTTACCCGCGGTCAAGAAAGCCTACGAAAAGGTTTTGGACGCGCTTACGCAGCTGTTGCCGTAAGGTATACGGCAGAGGGCTGGCATTTCAGCCCTTTTTTCTTTGGAGGTAACACATGAAAAAGAATTTAATGTCACGCCGCAAAAAGGGCGGTGACGCATCGGCCGACGAGGAGCTTTTCAGAATATTCACAAGCTGCGTCGACGACGTGTTTATAATGCTTTCGTGCGATAATATGGCGGTGGAGTACGTCACCGAAAACGCGGAGCGCGTGCTCGGCGTGCCCGTAAGAGAGATAAGAAGAAATATCGCCATACTCGGCGGCGCCAAATATACCGACGACAAAGTTGTGGATATGAGCGTGCTTTCCAAAATACCAGTGGGCGGCTGCATTTCGCTGGTTGCCGGGCGCGAGCACAGGCGCAGCAAGGAACGCCGCTTTTTCAAGGAAAACGTTTACCGCGTTGCCGCGGACAATTCCGAAAAGTTCGTTGTAGTATTTTCCGACTGCACAAAGGAATTGCAGGCAAGACAGTCGCTTGAAGAGGCATTATCTATTGCCAAGGCGGCAAACAAGTCCAAGAGCACCTTCCTTGCAAGCATGTCGCACGATATCCGTACGCCCATGAATACCATCGTCGGGCTGTGCACTCTGTTGCAGAGGGATATGGCGGACAAGGTTAAGCTCGTTGACCACGTTAAGCACATCGAATTGACGAGTCGTCATATGCTCACGCTTATAAACGACATTCTGGATATGTCCAAAATCGAGTCTGGCGAAACGACTTTAAATATTGCGGAAATCAAAATTTCCGACCTCGTTAAGGAAATCGACGAGGTAATCGCGCCCCAGGCGAAGGCGAAGGGGCTCAGCTACACCGCAAAGGTAAACGCTAAGGCGGACGAGTTCCTTGGCGACAAGCTGCGCATAAAGCGCGTTATGACCAACATTTTAAACAACGCGGTCAAGTATACGCCCGACGGCGGAAAGGTGGAATTCACCGTTCAGCAGATGGCGCGCCCCTCTTTGAAATATCTGTACCTGCAGTTCACCATCAAGGACAACGGCATAGGAATGTCCGAAAGCTTTGTAAAGAAGATTTTCGAGCCGTTCACGCGCGAGCTTGCGGCAACCGACGTCGAGGGCACGGGCCTGGGTATGCCTATCGCCAAAAACCTCGTTGACCTGATGGGCGGCACAATCGCGGTAGAGAGCGAGTTGGGCGTAGGTACGACGTTTAACCTGACGTTCAAGTTCCCTTTGAGCAAGGTGGACGATTCGCAGTTCTGGCTGGAGCGCGGCATTTCGCGCCTGCTGGTCGTAGGCGGCAACGATATCGACTGCAAGAGTGTAACCTGGGCTATGCGCAAGGCCGAAGTTTCGGTCAGCTTTGCAAAGAACGCAAAGAGCGCCCAGTCCAGCATCGAAAAGGCGCTTATGGAGGGCAAGGGCTTTAACGCGGTGCTCTGCGACTGGCGCGGTGAAAAAACGAGCCTGCAAACCATAAAGGACGTAAAACAGGAACTGCCCGAATACGTGCCCCTGATAGTCTTCGGCGACTGCGAGCGCGGCGAAACGCAGGCAAAGGCAATGGACGCCGGTGCAAACGGCTTCATTTCCAAGCCCTTCCTTATGACGGCGTTCAAGGACTGCATAATCGGCTTGAAGACGCACGGCGGAGAGGCTGACGACGACGAACAGCTGAGCGCGCTGAGCGGCAAAAAGCTGCTTGCGGCGGAGGATAACGAGCTCAACTCCATGGTGCTTTGCGAGCTCTTGAATATGGTGGGCGCAACCTGCGTGGTCAAGCCCGACGGCAAGCAGGCGCTGGAGGAGTTTGAGAATAGCTCGGAAGGTGAGTTTGACGGTATTTTAATGGACGTGCAAATGCCCGTTATGGACGGCTACGAGGCCACGAAGGCGATAAGGGCAAGCGCGCACGCGCAGGCAAAGACCATTCCCATTATTGCAATGACCGCAAACGCCTTTGCGGAGGACGTGACCAATTCGTACGATGCGGGAATGGACGCATACCTTTTAAAGCCCATTGAAATGGCTAAGCTGGAAGAATTGTTTATCGGTTTCGAGAAGTCAAGCAAGTAATTCGTGATTAAATAAAATACGTTTAAAGGGTGCGCAACGCGGTTTATTCGCGTTGCGCACCTTGCTTTTCAGCGCTTAAAAGGGCGGTGCGTAAAAGTGCGGAACTTGGCGCGAACGGTCGTATTTTGTCGTATCCGTTCAATATTCGTTCACAATTAGCGGTGTTATTATTGAATGAAAACCATTGTTGATATGTTCATAACTGCCATTTTTGTGTCAATAAAGCCGTATTTCGACAAATATTTACATTATTGTACAAAATAATAT
>CAMWWA010000171.1 GCA_947177825.1 uncultured Clostridia bacterium | reverse complement strand
TGCGGTTAAAAGTCAATTTATTTAGTTAATTACCTTACACTATTATTAAAAAAAAGCGCGGAAGATTTGACTTCCGCGCCGCATTTATTCTATTGATTTAAGCCACAATTCACAAACTGCGTCGGATGGCATTCGCCAGTCTCCGCGCGGCGAAAGCGCAACGCTTCCCACCTTAACTCCGTCGGGAACGCACGAACGCTTGAACTGCTGGGCAAAAAACCGCTTAATAAAGACTTTAAGCCACTTTTTGACCGTTTCAGCGTCGTATGCGCTACCAAACGTCTTGCAGGCAATATAATATATCTTGTCGGGCGGAAAACCGCAGCGCACAAAATAATACAGGAAAAAGTCGTGCAGTTCGTAAGGACCGACCAAATCTTCCGTCTTCTGTGCTATATTGCCGTTTTCGTCGGGCGGCAACAATTCGGGACTTATCTCGGTATTGAGTATACTAGTAAGAATATCCTTTACTTCACCGCCAAGCTTTTCCGCTTCATAGGCAACGAGATACTTCACCAGCGTTTTAGGCACGGAACAGTTTACTCCGTACATTGACATATGGTCCCCGTTATAGGTTGCCCAGCCCAGCGCAAGCTCACTCAAATCGCCGGTGCCTATAACCATTCCCCCGTTGTCGTTAGCAACGTCCATTAAAACCATGGTACGCATACGCGCCTGGGCGTTTTCGTAAGTTACGTTTCTGTCGTCCGGGTCGTGCCCGATATCGTTAAAATGGCTGTTTACGGTTTTGCCGACGGGTATTTCCTTAACGGTTACGCCGAGCGCCTCCATCAGCTTAACGGAGTTGCTCTTCGTCTTATCCGTAGTGCCGAAACCCGGCATTGTTATGCCGATAATATCCTTTGAATCTTTGCCCAAGGATTTGAAAGCACGGCACGTAACAAGTAACGCAAGAGCCGAATCTAGGCCTCCCGAAACGCCTATTACCGCCGTCTTTGCACCTGAATGGGCAATACGTTTTTCAAGACCTTTAGATTGAATAGTTAAAATCAGTTCGGCGCGTTCACCGAGAGTAGCGCTCTCTTCGGGCACAAACGGCTTGCGGGGATAAACTCGCTTAATATCACAGTTACTATCGTCGGAATAAAAGCCGACGACGGTATGACCGTTCCGCTCTTCACCGTAATAGCCGGAAGCGCACCTGGACCTCTCATTCGCCAAAAATTCGACATCGATTTCGCCGTAGACAAGTCCGTTTCTAAAAGGCTTACTCTCGCCCAACACTTTGCCGTTTTCACAAATTATATTGTGACCTGCAAACACCAAGTCGGTAGTACTTTCGCCGTCGCCTGCATTGCTGTAAACGTAGCCGCAAATAAGCTTAGCCGACTGCATTTTGACAAGATTTCTGCGGTATTCAGCTTTACCCACCGTTTCGTCGCTGCATGACAGGTTAACGATTATGTTCGCGCCAGCCTTTGCGTGGCTAATCGAAGGCGACTGCGGAGCCCATAAGTCCTCGCAAATTTCAGCGGAGACCGTAAAGCCCGGATTATTTTGCGAAGCAAAAATTAGGTCGGTTGAAAACACAACCGTCTGTTCGCCAACCGTAACGCTTCCGCTCAAATCGCTTAAACGGGAAAAGTGCCTCTTTTCGTAAAATTCACCGTAATTGGGCAAATACGTTTTTGGAACTACGCCTAAAATCTTACCGTCGCTTATTGCTACAGCACAGTTATACAGCTTACCGTCAACCTCAACGGGAGCGCCGACAAACACGAGAGTTTTAATTCCCTCGGTTGCCTTGGCAATACTGGCAAGCGCGTTTTCGACAGCCTTTATAAGTACGGACTGATTAAACAAATCACCGCAGGTATAGCCGCAAACGCAAAGCTCGGGGAATACGGTCAGCTGACTGCCGTTTGCCGCGCTTTCCTTTATAATTTCTATTATTTTATTTGTGTTATAATCCACATCGGCAACTCTGATTTCCGGAGTCGCCGCGCAAACTTTTATAAAACCGTATCGCATTAATCGTCCTGAGTTTTCTTAATAGAAGCGCTGTGCGCCGCTCTGATTTTTGCTTCGAGCTCGTCTTTGAGTGCGGGATTTGCCTTTAAATGCTCCCTCATCTTCTCTCTGCCGTTTGCAACCTTTTCGTCGTTATAGTTGAACCACGCGCCGCTCTTGGTCAAAACGCCGTATTCAAGACCAAGGTCGATAAGGCAGCCTTCCTGAGAAACGCCCTCACCGTAAATAATATCGAATTCCGCAACCTTGAACGGAGGCGCAACCTTGTTTTTAACGACCTTGCCCTTTGCCCTGTTACCGATAATTTCGCCGTCGTTTTTGAGCGCGTCAGCCTTTCTTATATCGAGGCGCACCGTCGCAAAGTACTTAAGCGCCTTACCACCGGGAGTGGTTTCGGGGTTACCGAACATAACGCCCACCTTTTCGCGCAACTGGTTGATAAATATAACGCAGGTCTTGGAACGGTTGGTTATTGCCGTAAGCTTGCGCAAAGCCTGCGACATAAGTCTTGCAAGAAGTCCCACGTGCGTATCGCCCATATCGCCTTCGATTTCGGCTTTGGGAGTAAGCGCCGCAACCGAGTCGACAACTATTACGTCTACCGCGCTCGAACGGACAAGCGATTCGCAAATATCGAGCGCCTGTTCACCCGTATCGGGCTGGGAAATATACAGCTCGTCGGTCTTTACGCCGAGCGCTCTTGCATAAACGGCGTCAAGAGCATGTTCCGCATCGATAAACGCCGCAACGCCGCCCGCCTTTTGCGCCTGCGCGATTATATGGAGTGCAATGGTAGTTTTACCCGAAGATTCGGGGCCGTAAATCTCCATAATTCTGCCCCTGGGAACGCCGCCGACGCCCAACGCGAGGTCAAGCGAAAGGCATCCGGTTGATATAACGTCCAGTTCGGAATTGACAGTATCGTCGCCGAGCTTCATTATCGCGCCCTTGCCGTACTGCTTTTCTATCATGGCAATCGTGGAATTTAATGCTTTAAGTTTTTCGTCGTTCATTTATATTTACCTCTATATTATTTTAACCTTTTGTATGCAAGAAACAACGCGTGGTTTATTGCAGTCTTCGTTATCTTTTCTC
>CAMWWA010000170.1 GCA_947177825.1 uncultured Clostridia bacterium | reverse complement strand
CGCTCATAAAAGAATATAACGAAAAAAAATAATAAATAGCAAAATTTTAAAATTGAATTGCATATACGTAAAGTATGTGTTATAATATGCGTAGGTTCGGAATAATGTTGTTAATATTAACGCAAAATTTGCTTCCGAACGATAAAATTTTTTCAAGAGGAGATTATGGACGACCCATCTAAGCGACGAAGTTTTAATGCGGTAAGTCGCTTTCAACTGTCGGAAAATACGCCCGAAAAGTCTTTGCGGGCGCATTTTGAATTGAAAATTGTCCTTCTCAAACTTTAAGGAGCGGAAAATTTTTTCACGCTTTTAATTTTGACGGAGGATATAATGACAACAACTGAAATAGTATTTTTAGTAGTAGTACTAATATGTATTTTGCTGTCGGGCTACTTTTCGGCAACCGAAACGGCGTTTACGGCAGTAAATAAGATAAGGCTGCGTGCCAAGGCGGAGGACGGCGATAAGGGCGCAAAGCGCGTTCTTAAACTTGCCGACAATTACGACAGGCTGTTGACCACCATTTTAATAGGCAACAACGTCGTAAACATACTTGCATCTTCGCTGTTTACGCTGCTTTTAATTGCGCTGATACCCCAAAACGAGGGGCTTGCAACAACGCTTTCCACCGTAATTCTTACCGTGGTGGTGCTGATTTTCGGCGAGATAACGCCCAAGACGCTTGCAAAGGAATTCCCCGAAGGGTTTGCAAGGTTCGCGGCGCCCACCATAAATTTGCTTGCGTGGATTCTCTTCCCGTTCACCTTCCTTTTCGGACTGTGGAAGAAGCTGCTTTTGAAGATATTCAAGCACAAAGAGGACAACGCCATAACCGACGACGAGCTGAAAATTATGGTTGAGGAGGCCGAGCAGGAGGGCGGCATAAACGCCCAGGAAAGCGACCTTATCAGAAGCGCAATCGAGTTCAACGATTTGGAAGCCAAGGACATTCTGGTGCCGCGCGTGGACGTCGTTTCCATCGACTGCGAAACTAACCTTGACGAAGTTGACAAAATCTTTATGGAGACGCGCTATTCGCGTCTGCCCGTGTACAAGGATTCCATTGACAATATCATAGGTATTCTGCACGAAAAGGACTTTATAAAGCACCGTAACGACGAGGATTTTTCGCTTGAAAAGGCTGTAAAACCGACTATATTCGTCGTTTCCACAACCAAGATAAGCGCCGTTTTGCGGCAGTTCCAGAAGAGCAAGTCGCATATGGCGGTTGTTTCGGGCGAGTTCGGCGACACGGTCGGCATAGTGACCATGGAAGATATTCTGGAGGAGCTTGTCGGCGAAATCTGGGACGAGCACGACGAGGTGCTTTCGGACATAACCAAGGTAAGCGAGACCGAGTATAACGTGCTGGGCAGTACGACGGTAAACGATTTGTGCGATTACTTCGGGCTGGGCGATATCGAAAGCGAGAGCGCGACGGTCGGCGGCTGGGTTATCGATATGCTGGGCAAGGTGCCTGCGGTCGGCGACGAGCTTACCTACCGCAACCTGCAAATTACCGTATCCAAAGCCGAGTTCAGAAGAATAACGCAGCTCAAGGTTATCATTCTGTCCA
Organism: uncultured Clostridia bacterium; assembly: GCA_947177825.1. GTDB lineage: Bacteria > Bacillota > Clostridia > Christensenellales > Borkfalkiaceae > Coproplasma. The sequence goes on along the minus strand of CAMWWA010000170.1, from coordinate 1,509 downwards.
CGGAAGAAGAGAGCGAAGAAGAATAATTTTCGTAAGTAATGCGAAAATAAATAATAGGAAAAAGTTTTTAGGAGATATATATTATGGCTAAAATAACCAAAGATACTTTGATAGTCGACTGCCTTAAAATCAATCCCAACAGCGCGGAAATTCTTCAGGCTGTGGGTATGCATTGCATCGGCTGCGCAATGGCGCACGGCGAGACCATTGAAGAGGCGGTTTACGTTCACGGCAACGACCTCGATAAGCTTTTAGCAAAGCTCAACGAAGGTATTGCGGACTAATTAAATAATAAACGTTTTAAAAAGGCGGCTTGAATAAGCCGCCTTTTTTTATTTCTCCTTGCAGGGTTTACCAGTGGTGGAAAAATTTTTGCATTGTGTTTTTTTACAATTTATTGTATAATTTAACCGTAAATCTGAGGAGGAATATATGGAATTGAAATCTAAGATAACCGTGCTTGCTCTGGCTTCCGCATTCGCGCTTTCGGGCTGGCTTCTGCCTGCCTGTTCAAACCGCAAGGACCGGCTTGACGCGCCGTCCGAAATAACGGGACAGACCGTGGACGACGATAACCGTACGGAAGAAAATAATGGTGAGGAAACGGGCAACGAAAATAACGAAAACAATCAGAACAACGGGGAGAGCGGACAGCCGCAGGGCAATGGAAACGGCAATGAAACTTTTGTAAACACTCAACCCAAGGAAGAAAAGGCGGAATACATACTCGTAAACTCCGCGGGCGTAAACTTACGCTCGGGTGCGGGCACGGGCTATTCCGCGCTGGGTACCGCAGAAAAGGGCACGCTTTACGCGCTTGCGGGGCGCACGGGCAACTGGTATAAGACCTATTACAAAAACAAAACCGCGTATATAAGCGCGGGCTATTGCACGGTGGTGCAGATGAACAAGAGCGCAAACGCGCAGATTGAAAAGGTAATCGAGGAAGGCTATAAGTGCCTGGGCGTTACCTACGTTTACGGCGCAACGCGCTATCACGACGGCAAGGGCAACAAGCTTAAGGGCTTTACGACTTCGGCGTTCGATTGCTCGTCGCTGATGCAATATATGTTCAAGCTGGGCGCAAACGTCAACTTGCAGGTAAATACGCGCACACAGGTATATCAGGGCACCACGGTTAAAAAGAGCGCGCTCAAGCGCGGCGATTTGATGTTTTTTACCAACGCTTCACGGAAGAACAACACGGGCGTGGAAAGGATAGGGCACGTGGCTATGTATCTTGGCGACAACTATATTCTGCACACCGCTTCGGACTACGCTAAAATAGAGCAGATATCTACCACGCGGTGGAGCTATTATATCCAGGCGCAGAGAATGATTTAATAAAGGACAACGGGCGCGAATAAAATTCGCGCCCGTTGCGTTTTTCTAACAGAAGTTAAAGGTCGTCAACGTCCTGAACGGGTTTTTCGTAACTTTGTTCGCAAGTGCCCGTATAACTTCCGTTAGGGTCGTCAAAGCTGAAAAAGCAATTATTTGCAGTTTTTC
>CAMWWA010000169.1 GCA_947177825.1 uncultured Clostridia bacterium | reverse complement strand
TCGTTACGCCTGTTGAAACGGTGCAACAGCTGGGCGAACTTGGGAACGCTTTTATCGGTAGGACGTTCCACCTGCGCTTCCTGCTCGGCAGGTTTTACGACGGGTTGCTGGGGTTGAACCTGCTGAGGCTGGGCGCTGCGCATAGGCGGCTGCACAACCGGCTGAGGCGCTACCCTTTCCCTCTGCTGGGGATAGTACGGCTCGTTAACCGACATTCTGTTTTGGTTATATGAAGGCTGCGTATAGAGCTGACCGTTCGTATAAGCCCTCTGCTGCTCCTCGTTCTGCGAATTTTCATAACCGGGGAAACCCGTTGCAATGACGGTAATTTCCACTTCATCCTGAACGTTGGGGTCGATTCTCGCACCGAAAATAATGTTTGCGGACGCGTCTACTACGCTTCTTACCAGCTCTGCCGCATCGGCGACTTCCGCAAAAGTAAGGTCGTTGCCTCCTACCACGTTGAGAATAACGCCCTGTGCGCCTTCTATGGTCGTTTCGAGAAGAGGGCAGTTAACTGCAACGCGCACCGCTTCGATAATTCTGTTGTCGCCCTTTGCAACACCGACTCCGAGGTGGGCAATCCCCCTGTCCTTCAAAATAGTCTTGACGTCGGCAAAGTCGAGGTTTATGAGCGCGGGATTGACGATAAGTTCCGCAAGCCCCTTAATACCCTGCTTCAGAATCTCGTCCGCAACGCGGAGAGCTTCCACCATGGTAGTGTTTTTATCAACTACCGTTCTTATCTTATCGTTGGGAATAACGATGAGCGTATCGACGTACTTTTTAAGATTGTCAAGTCCCTTAACTGTGTTTTCCAGTCTCTTTTTGCCCTCGAAAGCGAAAGGCTCGGTAACGACTGCAACCGTAAGGATTTTCATATCCCTTGCAATCTTAGCGATTACGGGAGCCGCACCCGTACCGGTACCGCCGCCCATACCTGCGGTTATAAACAAAAGGTCGGTGCCTCTTATAACTTCGGTAAGAATATCCTTGCTCTCTTCAGCGGCGGCTCTGCCCACGTCGGGGTCTGCACCCGCGCCCAAGCCCTTGGTAAGCTGAGTGCCTATCTGAATTTTATTTTCGCAGGGAGAAAGCGCAAGAATCTGCGAATCCGTGTTTACAACCACGTATTCCGCGCAGCTCATACGCGCTTCAATCATACGGTTTATGGCGTTGTTTCCGGCACCGCCGACGCCTATAACCTTGATTTTTGCTTTACCTGAAATATTTGTACTTACAGCTGAATCGTTAAACATAAATTCATCCTCCGAAATCGTAAAAATAATTATTGCCCGTTAGCCGTCGAGTGCGGCATTCAAAAGGCTGAAAAGTGAAGAAAACTGCGGTTTATCGTAATAGGGAAGTTTTGGTGAAACGACTTCCATAGGCGTAACCAAACGGGACGAAAAATGCTCTATCGTTCCCCGCAGAACGCCTACGCCCTCACCCGTTATATAAATGGGCGCGCCCGTTAAATCCTTGGGAGTAAACGACTGTATGCAGGTTTCAATCATTTCGCATACGCCATCCAGTCCTTCCCTTATCAAATCCCTGAGCTCGGTCGCAGAAAAGCTGTACTGCTTGCCGTCAACGTTGCACTCTTCGAAAGCCGAACGCCTGTCCTTTGCATTGAGATTGACCTGCTTTATGAGAGTAACTGCAACGTTGTATGGAATTTCGAGAGCCTCCATAAGCAGCACCGCTACGTGACCTATACCCACGGAAAACGCTTCGCTGAATGCAACACCGTCGCCGCATATAACGTTAAACGTGGAAGAGATATAACCGAAATCAAAAAGTATGGTGTAGGAATCTCTTTTTTCGGGTGCGAAAAGATACAAGCCCTGTGTGTAGTTCTGCGGAAGCAAATCGATAGTTTTTACGGAGTGGAAAGGTTTAAGCGCGCGCGTCACAATCTCAATAAACGAGGTGCGGCAGAACAAAAAGCTCATTCTTGCGCGCAGGCTGTCGCTAACCATCCCCATAGGGTCGATAAGTCTGCGTAAATCCGAAAGAACGTAATAGAGCGCGCCGTATTTAACGACCGACCACCCTTCCCTGTCTTCCGGGAACGAAGCATCCGTAACGCTTTCGATATGTCTTGCGGAAATCTTTTGCGACGACTGGAAGCTTATAACCTTGTCGGTTTGCACAACGTCGACAAATTCACAGGGCACGCCCACGTAAATTTGCTTTACCGGCGTTTCAACCGACGAAATCACACCAGAAACAACCGCTCTTACAGCCTTAATGAAGTCTTCCTGGTCGAGCAGTTCGCCCTCGGCAAAGCCTTCGTACGAACGCGTATATTTACTTTTGATGATGAAGGTATTGTTAACGCCCTTTTCCGCTATAACAGCACAAATTTCGGACGACCTTATATCCAATACCGCTACGCTTTTGTTACGCACCTGACCTTACCTGCTTAGTATTTTGGGATAGGTGTTTTCACCTGACTATTATTATATAATAGTGAATACTTTCTTGTCAACATAATACGCAAAAAAAATGCAGCCCGCAACAAATTTCGGACTGCATTATATGTAATTGCTATAAATGCTTATGCAGGGGAATATTCTGAGACAACACCGACGCCGCCTCTGCCGTCGATTACGGTTATCTTCCCGCCTGCGCGCTGGTAGTCTTTAAGCGAGGAATACTCTTCGTAAGCCTTTTTAATTTTCTGCTCCGTTGAAGTCCTCCATTCGGTTACGGAAATCGTAACGCCGCTCCGCAAAGTTATAGTCGCGATTTGCAAATCAAGATATTTCATTGCCGAAACGCCGCTAACCAGCCTTCTGAGAGCGCCGAAGCTCTCCTCGAAATAACGGCAGACGGTTGCAATCTCTTCCACCTGTCCGGGAAGACAATCCAAAGCAACGTTGGGACAACCGTCTAGAGTGTTGACGGGAGCCTCCTCCGTATCCACGCTTCTAATTTCCTTGCCGTAACTGTCGTACACCGTATATCCGCTTTCGGTTTTGAGAGTGAAGCACTCAACTCTCTCGCGGATAACGACGTTTACCGTGCAGGGGAACTTCTTTTCGTAGCTTTCAACGGCAAGAACTTCGGTTGCCGAAACCTTACCGT
>CAMWWA010000168.1 GCA_947177825.1 uncultured Clostridia bacterium | reverse complement strand
TCGTTAACAAGCGCGTATCGGTAACGCCTGTCAGCCTTATTTGTGCTGCATTTCCCGAAAAGTCCGTACTTGTCGGTAGGGCTTTGGACAAGGCTGCCAAGACACTCGGAATAGATTTTTTGGGCGGCTATTCGGCGCTTGTGCATAAGGGAACGGCAGATTACGAAAGAGTATTTTTAAACACTATTCCCGAAGTGCTGTCAACAACTGATATGCTGTGTTCGTCGGTCAACGTCGGCTCGTCGAAATCGGGCATCAATATGGATGCCGTTAAGCTGATGGGACAAGTCGTAAAGGACACTGCCGCAGCTACGGCGGACAGAGACGGTTTCGGATGCGCAAAGCTTGTGGTTTTCTGTAACGCCGTCGAGGACAATCCTTTTATGGCAGGCGCATTCCACGGTGTGGGTGAAAGCGATACGGTTATCAACGTGGGCGTTTCGGGTCCTGGCGTGGTTCAGCACGCCATAGAAGCGGTGCCCGACGCTGACCTTGCCGAACTCGCGGAAACAATAAAATGCACGGCGTTTAAGATAACGCGTGCAGGTCAGCTTATTGCAAAACAGGCGGCAAAGAGATTAAACGCCCGTTTCGGCATAGTAGATTTGTCGCTTGCGCCGACGCCTGCGCGCGGTGATTCCGTGGCGCAGATTCTTGAAGGTATCGGCTTGGAAAGCGTAGGTACGCACGGCACTACGGCGTGTCTGGCAATGCTGAACGATGCGGTTAAAAAGGGCGGCGTTATGGCGAGCTCGCAGGTCGGCGGACTTTCGGGTGCGTTTATACCCGTTTCCGAAGATATCGGTATGATAGAGGCTGCGGAGCGCGGCGATATAAATCTGGATAAACTCGAAGCTATGACGGCTGTCTGCTCCGTCGGACTTGACATGATAGCTATTCCTGGCGATACGCCGGCTTCGACGATAAGCGCAATTATTGCGGACGAAGCGGCAATCGGTATGATAAACAATAAGACGACGGCGGTAAGGGTTATTCCCGTGCCTGGAAAAACAGTCGGTGAAGAGGTTAATTTCGGCGGACTTCTGGGAAGGGCGCCCATAATGCCCGTACACGGTAAGTCAAGTGAAAAATTTATTGCGCGCGGCGGACTGATTCCCGCTCCGATACATTCGAATAAGAATTAAAAAGGAAGTGAATGATGGAAAGAAAAGATATTGACGTACAGCACACTTGGAACGTTGAACAGATTTATGCAAGCGACGAAGCTTGGGAAAAGGAAGCAGAGGAGTTAAATTCAAAGCTGGATTTTTCCAAATATGCGGGTAAACTAGGCGATAAAGATACGTTATTGAAATATCTTAAGGAAAACGATAAGCTTACCGCAGAGCTGGAGCGCTTGGCGGTGTATGCCAATTTGAAGCGTGACGAGGATACGCGTGTTGCAAAATACAATGCGTACAGCGGAAAAATCGATATGATTTTCTCGCGTTATTGTTCGGCAACCGCATTTTTCGAGCCCGAAATGGCTGCGCTGGATGACGGATATCTGCAGGAGCTTTTAGAAGACCCCGATTTTTCCGATTACGATTACCAAATCAACCTTCTTATCAAGCGCAAGGTTCACGTGGTAAGTGAAAAGGAAGAGAAGCTAATCGCTCTTTCCAGCGAAACTCTCGGCACATTCAGCGACGTTTTCGCAATGATTGACAATGCGGATTTGCCTTTACCCGCAATAGAGTACGAAGGTAAGCCGTGCAAGCTTACCCACGGGTTGTACGGATTGATTCTTCATTCACCGAATAGAGCAAAGCGTGCGGAAGCTTATAAAAAGTATTATTCTGCATATATAAGTTTGCTGAATACGATTACTGCAAATTACTACGGTAACGTCAAAAAGGACGTATTTTTGAGCAAAGTCTACAATTTCGATTCTTGTCTGTCGCACGCACTGTTCAATGAAGACGTTGACAAAAAAATATACGAAAATTTATTGGAAAGCGTTACCGAGAATTGCGCGGTAATGCACCGATACATTGCCGACAGAAAAAAGATATTGAATTACGACAAACTCTACTTTTATGACGTGTATGCGCCGCTCGTAAGCAACGTAGAAATTAAAATGCCTTACGACGAGGCGTATGAATACGTTATCAAAGGGCTTTCGGCGCTTGGCAAAGAATATCAGGAGTTGTTGCAAGTCGGACGCGACGAGCGTTGGATAGACGTGGAGGAAACCGACGGCAAACGCAACGGCGCTTATTCCGCAGGTGTTTACGGCGTTCATCCTTACGTGCTTTTGAATTATCAGCCGACGCTGACAGATATATTTACGATTGCGCACGAAATGGGACATTCGCTTCACACGTATTTCTCGCAGAAGAATCAGCCTTTTGCAAAGAGCGAATATAAAATATTTGTAGCTGAGGTGGCAAGTACGGTAAACGAAGTGCTTCTTTTAAAAGATATGCTTGCCCACGCACTTGATACAAACCTTAAGAAATATCTGCTTAATTATTATCTCGACTCGATGCGCGCAACTCTCCACAGACAGACGATGTTTGCCGAGTTTGAATACGAAGCTCACAAGACTGTTGAAGAGGGCAATCCTTTGACGCGCGAAAATCTTTGCGAAATATATGCAAATATAGGGAAAAAGTATTACGGCAACGAAATCGAGCACGATTACGAAATATCGTGCGAGTGGTGCAGGATACCGCATTTCTATTCGTCTTTCTACGTATATAAATACGCCACGGGAATTATTGCGGCAATCAATATCGTGCATAGAATTTTAACAGAAGGTGAACCGGCGGTTGAAGATTACTTTAAGTTCTTATCCGGTGGTTCGTCAACCGACCCCGTGTCGTTGCTTAAGCTTGCCGGTGTTGACCTTTCGACAAAGGAACCTTTTGAATTTGCAATGAAGGAATTTGAGCAAACTCTTACCGAATTTGAAAAATTAATGAAAATATAAAGTACTATGTCAGACAAAAATAACGTTTTACCCAACAATTTAGACGCGGAACAGGCACTTTTGGGCTGTATGCTCATTGATAACGGTATTCTTTCCGACGTTTTGGAAAATCTTGCGGAAGAGGATTTTTATCAGGAATCCCACCAGTATATACTTTCCGCAATGAAGCTTGTATACTACGAACAC
>CAMWWA010000167.1 GCA_947177825.1 uncultured Clostridia bacterium | reverse complement strand
TGGGTTGCGACTATTTGCAGGGTTATTACTATTCCAAGCCCATTCCCGAAGAGCAGTTCATTGAGTTCGTAACCAACAACGGCGACGTAAAGACCGCATAAATTCAATTAAGTATTAAGCTGCGGCGCGGACAAAAATTTGTCCGCGCCGTTTTCATTTACCTCAATTTAATTTACATTTAACTTTAATTTCTTTATAATATAGTCAAGATGAAACAGCCGAATAAATTCATACGCAATTTTTGCATAATAGCGCACATCGACCACGGCAAGTCAACGCTTGCCGACAGGCTTATGGAGCTTACGGGACAGGTGTCCAAAAGGGATATGGAGGAGCAGCTTCTCGACTCTATGGACATAGAGCGCGAAAGGGGCATCACCATAAAGCTCACGCCCGTAAGAATGTTTTACGATGCCGACGACGGCAACGAATACGTTTTCAACCTTATAGACACGCCGGGGCACGTTGACTTCACTTACGAAGTTTCGCGTTCGCTCGCCGCGTGCGAGGGCGCAATTTTAATTGTCGACGCGTCGCAGGGCATAGAGGCGCAGACGCTTGCGAACGTCTATCTCGCTTTGGAAAACAACCTTGAAATCCTGCCCGTCATAAACAAAATCGACCTTCCGTCCGCGCGCCCCGACGAGGCGAAACACGAAATCGAGGACGTTATCGGGCTGGACGCTTCCTACGCGCCCCTCGTTTCCGCCAAGGACGGCACCAACATTAAGGAAGTTTTGGAGGACGCGGTCAAGTATTTTCCGCCCCCCGACGGCGACGAGGACGCCCCTTTAAAGGCGCTCATTTTCGACAGCTACTACGACAACTATAAGGGCGTAATTCTATTCGTCCGCTTAAAGGACGGCAAGGTGAACGTCGGCGACAAGATTACGACCTTCCGTTCGGACAAGGTATACGAGGTTACGGAAGTCGGCGTTTTCGCTCCGCACATGCTGCCCAAGGACGGGCTTTACGCGGGCGAGGTCGGATATATCGCGGCTTCCATAAAGTCCATTCAGGACGTGGCGGTCGGCGATACGGTAATCAACGCCGAAAACCGCGCGGAGGAGCCTTTACCCGGTTATAAAAAGGTTCAGTCGGTGGTGTTCTGCGGAATTTATCCTTTGGACGGTTCCAAGTTCGGCGACCTTAAAGACGCGCTTATGAAACTGCAGTTAAACGACGCGTCGCTGGTATTCGAGCCGGACACGTCGCAGGCGCTCGGCTTCGGCTTCCGCTGCGGCTTTCTGGGGCTTCTGCATATGGAAATTATGCAGGAAAGGCTGGAAAGGGAGTTCAACCTCGACATTATAACCACCGCGCCGTCGGTAAGCTACAAGGTCAACAAGACGGACGGCGAAGTAATCTTCGTCGACAACCCGTCGCACCTTCCGCCAGTTTCGGAAATCGAGAGCATGGAGGAGCCGATTGTACACGCGGACATCTATTCGCCGCCCGACTATTTGGGGCAGATAATGGATTTGTGCCGCGACAAGAGGGGCGTATTCGAGCAGATGACCTACCTCGACGCAAACCGCGTCAAGCTGGAATACCGCCTGCCGCTCAACGAAATTATTTTCGACTTCTTCGATAAAATAAAGTCGCGCACGCGCGGCTACGCAAGCTTTGATTACGAGCTTTTGGGCTACGAAAAGAGCAAGCTCGTTAAGCTGGATATTCTTTTAAACGGCGACGTTTGCGACGCGCTTTCCATAATCGTGCACGAGGATTCCGCATATCCGCGCGGCAGAACGCTGTGCGAAAACTTAAAGGAAGCAATTCCCCGTCAGCTCTTCGAAATACCCGTTCAGGCGGCGGTCGGCGGCAAAATAATCGCGCGCGAAACTGTAAAGGCAATGCGCAAGGACGTTCTTGCCAAGTGCTACGGCGGCGACATAACGCGTAAGAAAAAGCTATTGGAAAAGCAGAAAGAGGGTAAAAAGCGTATGCGCACTATCGGAAGTGTAGAAGTACCCTCCGAAGTCTTTATGCAGATTTTGAAAACCAACGATGAGTAAGCTCCGCGGCTGATAAGCGGCGCAATACTGCGTTAAACTCCGCGCCGCCTTAGTCGTGTACTTCACTGTACACTCCTTGCGGTCGGTGCTCGTTTGCCTTGTCTTGCTTGCTTCTTAACCGCGGTGACGGGGAGAAAGAGGTGGATTTATGAATTTCAATCAGCGCGTGTATGAGGTCGTAAAGCAAATACCAAAGGGCAAGGTGACGACCTATGGCGCGGTTGCGCGCGCAATGGGTGCGCCGCGCTGTTCAAGGCAGGTGGGCTGGGCGCTTCATTCCAATCCCGCGTTCGGCGAAATTCCCTGCCACAGAGTGCTGTTTAAGGACGGCTCGTTGACCGACGGTTTTGCGTTCGGCGGCAGAGAAATTCAAAAACAACTTCTGGAAAACGACGGCGTTGCCGTTTCAGGCGACTTCAAGGTCGATTTAAAAATTTACGGGTGGTCGATATGAGTGGTATTTACGTACATATTCCCTTTTGCAAATCAAAGTGCCGCTATTGCGACTTTACGTCTTTTCCCGACAAGATAGGCTTTGCCGAGAGCTATATGACGTGCGTCTACCACGAAATGGCAATGCGCGGCGAAGAGCTTAAAGATTACGTTTTCGATACGCTTTATATAGGCGGCGGCACCCCGTCGGTGGTGGACGAAAATTATATCGCAATGCTGGTCGCGGCGGCAAAAAAATATTTCACGCTTAAAGACGGCGCCGAAATAACCATTGAAATGAATCCCGGCACGGTTAGTGCCGGTAAAATCGCACTATATAAAAAGTGCGGAATAAACCGCTTTTCGGTCGGGTTACAGAGCGCTGTGGACGCTCAGCTTGCGGAAGTGGGCAGGTGCCACAGCCTGAACGAATTTCTTGCGTGCGCAAAGCTTTTAAAGGGCGAAAATTTCAGCGTTGACGTTATGATAGGCTTAAAGGGGCAGACGCTTGCCGATATCGGAAAGACGATAGAGGTGGTGGCAAACAGCGGCGCAAGCCATATCTCGATGTATGCGCTCACGCCCGAGGACGGCACGCCCATTTATACCGATTATTTAAACGGCTAACTTCCCGACGGCGACGAGGTGAGCGAGCTGTACGATTACGGATACGAGCTGTTAAAGG
>CAMWWA010000166.1 GCA_947177825.1 uncultured Clostridia bacterium | reverse complement strand
AAACACAGCCGATATTCGACTGTGTTTCTTTTTGGTGCACCTTCAGGGACTCGAAGCGACTTCCGAACCCCCGAAAACGGGGCTTTTTTAATGTTTTTTTATTGATTTTGCCTCGTTTTCAACACTTTTTAAAAGCGTAAAAAGCTCCCCTGCGGGGCAAAATTGGGGGCAATCGTCAATATTTAAGCTTATTTCCTTCTTTAAGAAGGAAGTCGTCCGACAAATCAGTATACGTATCACCCAGGGCGCCGAGAGAGTGCCCGACGAACTCCATGCGCGCAACGTCGGCGACTCCGCACTCCTGGCAGCGCGTGTAAAACGTCGTCCGCAGGTCGTAAAGCTTGTGATTGGGCAAAATCGCTTTAATTTTGTCGCGCATGTACTCGATACGCGGGAAGTGCAGTTCGTCGACGTCGACCAGGTACGGGCGAAGCATGGGCGTTATCGGTATGCGCTTATATTCCGTACGTTGCGTTTTGCGCTTACTGTTTACCGCGATAATAAAATCGCCTTCGATACGCGCGGTGTAAAGCTCGTTCGGACGAAGCCCGGTATAAAGCGCAACGGCATATAGAACTTGATACCGTGTGCCGGCTGTCCTGGTCAGAAGCTCCCGCTCCTCTTCCTTAGTAAGCGCCGTGCCATGCTTGCAAAAGTGCTTTTCTTTTATGACGATTGCAAGCGGGTTACGCTCCATGATACCGTGTGCAATCGCCATTTTAAAGATAACGTTAAGCAGCGAGTAAACCTCGTCGGCGGTCTTGCCTTGCCCTTTATCTATAAAGCCGTCGATAAGCTTCTGACATTGCGCAGGCGTTATATCCTTTATGCGCATGCAGCCGAAGAGCGGCTTCAAGTGGTTGTTATACCTGTATTTGTCATTCTCGAGCGTGAGCGGCTTTACCTTCCGCTTTCGGAAGTTCTCGAAATAGTATTGCGTGAACTCGTCGAAATTGGTTGGTACCTTCGGCGCGTTAATCTCTGCATCAGCTGCGTGCAGTGCTTCAATAAACCGTTTTTTCAGCTCCTCGAGTGTGGGCGCCGATACTGAAATATTGTAACCGTGCCGGCGGTAACGTGCTTCATAAGAGCATGAGCGAATACCGCGTACGCGCTTTCGGTAAAAAATCACTTCACGTTCGGCGCGAAAATATCTTCTAAACGTTTTTGGCATTTTTAAAATCTCCTTGTAAGTAAATTCTAAAAAATGCCGGTTATCCTCTTCGATTACGTGCACGTCGACGGCGTGAACGTCCTCGTCTGATTGTGCTTCGTTTTCTCTCCGCTCCATCACCCCCGCGTTAGGAAATTTTAATACGCTACAGCTATTTTTTTTACCTCTGATTTCGCAGGCGCATTACCGGCGCCCACGAAGTGCAGCTGCGGAAGCTCGTCCGACATTTCGCCGTACAGCCCCGCCAGTTCGGAAATCAGCTCCCCGAACCTTTTCACTTTTTCGTACAAATTCATTAAAAAAATACTCCTTTCGGCAAATGCGCCTACGGAGTAAATTTTATATTATTTAGTCTTTATTAACTTAATTACATTTTCCGAAGCAAAATGTAATTAGACTTAATCAATAGCCCCTTTTTCCCAAATCGCATAACTAAACCTTCCACATAAATAGCTTGCGGACATTGAAGAATCTGCAAGGTTTTTAACATATCCTCCAATACCTGTTGCTCTCCAAAAAGCAGTATCTTTAAAAACAACACTTTCAAGGTTAGAACAACTATCAAATACATACGGTTGAATATTCTCAACCTTTAATCCGATAGTTACTTTAGTAAGACCTGAGCACGCATAAAAAGCTTTATGCGCAATATAAGTAACTTCATCTGGAATGATTATTTCTTTTAACCTATATGAAGCTGAAAACGCTTCAGGACCAATCTTTTTTAAATTATCTGGAAGCTCAATATTTTCTAATTTTGTACATTGACAAAATGTTCGATAACTTATTTCAGTCAAATTATTAGGCAGGACTACCTTTTCAAGGCTTTCACAATGCGAAAAAGCTTGACTACCAATTTCTACGATGCTATCTGGCAAAGTCACACTTTTAATGCTATACTCGCCTAAAAACGCTTTTTCGGCTATTGCTGTTACCGGCAAACCGTTATATTCAGAAGGAATTACTAAATCACTACTTGTTGCTGTACCTAAATCATAAACACAGTATTCTTTTTTTCCTTCAATAAGCTGATATATTAAACCTTCTGTTGGTTTATCTTCTTCTGCACCATTACACGCAAAAACGCAAAAACACGACAGACAACTAAAAATCACAATTGAAATAATTGAAATAATACGCTTTATTCTCATATCTTACCTATGAATTATTTTTCTTCTGTTCGCTCTCCGCTTCGGCGGGGAGCATTGCTTTTATATTATTTTTTATAAGCTCCTGCTTGTAGTGGTTCAGTTGACGAAAATCTTCTATCAGTTGGCGTTCTTCGCGCGTGTAGCTCTCCCCCATCGACGCGACGGTGGAAACTGTACCACCCTCGGATATTCCTAAAAGTTCGTCAACGGTTACACTAAAAAATGCACTCAGCATAATTAAATCTTTAAATGCCGGTTCTTGATAATCACATTCCCAGTGCGACAACGTGGGAATTGAAATATTCAACTGCTCCGCCATTGCTTTTTGTGTTAGCCCCTTTTCAATTCGAAGCTCTTTCAACTTGATACAAAAGCTATCCATACCAAAATTGTACAGTAGAAAAATCGAAATTCGATTGACAAATCGCAATTCGATAATTTATACTGTTAATAAGTCGCAAAACGATACAGGGAGAATCCACCGTGAAAGATTTTATTGAAATCACAGTTTTTGAAACGGGGCATAAAATGTTAGTCAGCGTACCAGATATAAAATTCGTAGAAGAATTAACAAGCGGCGCGGCTCAAATTATAACAGGAATTGCACAAGGACAATTTGAGCGTATTTACGTAAATACTCGAAATAGTTATTCCGAAGTTATCGAGAAAATCAGACAAGCAAGCAAATCAGATTAAGGCAAGTTAAGCCGCAAAAGCGGTTTGGCTTGCTTTTTTTGTGTTTTACGCCCTCTGAAGGGGAAGCAGCAGTATGTCAATAATAATTTTTATCGGAGCTTGCGGAGAAGGCAAAACGTCGCTTGCAATGGCTACCGTTGACGAC
>CAMWWA010000165.1 GCA_947177825.1 uncultured Clostridia bacterium | reverse complement strand
TGCACGGGCGAGGCAAAGGCGCTTCGTTCCCCCGGCAGGCGTGAAATCGGACACGGCGCACTTGCGGAGCGCGCTCTGGTTCCCGTTATCCCCTCGGAGGAGGAGTTCCCCTATGCAATAAGAGTGGTCAACGACATAATGTCGTCAAACGGCTCGTCGTCAATGGCGTCGGTCTGCGGCTCGACCATGGCGCTTATGAACGCGGGCGTACCCATCAAGGCACCCGTCGCGGGCGTAGCAATGGGACTTATCAAAAACCAGGAAACGGGCGAATTCCGCGTAATGACGGATATTCAGGGCTTGGAAGATTTCCTCGGCGATATGGACTTTAAGGTGGCGGGCACCGTAAACGGCATCACCGCTATCCAGATGGATATCAAAATTAAGGGCATTTCCGAAGAGATAATGCACACGGCAATCAACCAGGCGAACGAGGGCAGACAGCTCATCCTTTCCAAAATGCTGGAATGCGTTCCCGAGGTTGCGCCCCAGCTCTCCGTATACGCACCCAAGATTATCAGCTTCGAAATCGCACCCGACAAAATCGGCGACGTTATCGGCAAGCAGGGCTGCGTAATCAAGAAGATTATGGAAGAAACGGGCACGGAAATCGAGTTCAACGACGACGACAGCGGCAGAGGCTATATTTCCGCAGTCGGTCCTATCGAGAATGCGGAAAGGGCAAAGGCGATAATTCTTTCGATTGCGCACGACCCCGAAGTAGGCGATATGTTCGTCGGCACGGTTGTAAGAGTAATCCCCATCGGCGCGTTTGTAGAGTTTGCCCCCGGCAAGGACGGTATGATTCACATTTCCAAGCTTTCCAACAAGCGTGTTGAAAAGGTGGAGGACGTCGTAAACATCGGCGACACCGTAAAGGTCGAAATCATAAAGATAAGCGACAAGGGCGTTGACTTCCGTCTTTTGGAAAAACTTTAATAGAAAACCGCGCGGCAACTGCCGCGCGGTTCTTTTTTTTTGCCTTCCACCCACAATATATTGTGTTTTATGCAAAATTAACAACTATTTTTAAAAACTTTGTCGAAAAGTATTGAAATTTCTAAATCGTATGATATAATAAGTATGCTCTTAATCCAAACTGAATAATTGTTGGTCAATAAACAGGAATGTACTACAGGCAGTGTAGTACCTATTTTCCGTACTTCCCGTTTATTGGCATGTATTTGGATTAAGAGCAGCATTAAAGGTACTAAATGCGGGCAACCTTTAATGGTTGCCCTTATTTTTTTCCAGCCCGCAAAGGAGTACGGTTTATGAAAATCAAGCGTAAGACTTTCGTGGGAGGAATGTTAGCAACGCTGTGCGCGTGCACTGCGCTCACTTTCGGCACGGTTTTTTCGCTTTCGGGCGCAGGCAATAACGCTTACGCCGACACGTCGGCAAACGGTTCCGCTTCAGTATTAAGTATTGACTCGAGTACGGGCACAGTAAACACCAATTTCGAAAATAAAATTCAAGGCGCACAGTCGGAGTACGTTTATTTCGGCAGTAGTTTCCAACCTTCCTCCACGGGAGGAGGTTTTGTGTCGTTGGGAACTCCAATGAAATGGCGCGTACTCACCAAGAACGATGACAAGTACGGTAGCGGTAAAAACCTTTTATTGCAGTCAGATGCGATTTATAGTATACAATATAATTCAAATCCTAAAACCGACTCTGTCTTTTGGGGTACGAGCGCTGCGCGCGCTATGTTGAACGGCACAACCACGACAAACGGCGATTCTATAAAATATTATTGGTCGACAGACGGTAATTTATATTCTTGGACTTTTCCGTCGATAGCCGATATAATAACTGTAAGCGACACTACTGATTTCTCTCACGCAATTCAGGGAACAAAACCATATATAACGCGCTTACAGTATTGGTATAGTCCAGGAATACCTACAACGCCTAGAGTGTATGCTACGGGCTTCCCTTTTGATTATCAATTTACATATTCAAATGCTGCAATAACCCGTTCTACAGACGCCGACGTTACCGGCGGCAATAGCCGCGTAGTAGGAGATAAAGTCAGCGGCGATAGAATGTTTATGCTTGATGTAGAGGATGTTTGTAATACACCCTCATACGGCTTCGTAGACAGCGACGGCAAAACCTATTTTGATCTGGTTGGAGCCAGAAATAGTAGTTATGTTTTTACCGGATGGCAGGATGGTTATCCCAATTATCAAACCTCTAACGGCATGTTTACCGACGCATTGAAAGAAATTGCTGGTAATTCTATTTCACTGCGTGATCCGACCTATATCCAATACACTTCTGCTTTCGGTATCGGAAATATGGCAGTGTACGGCGCTTATACTACTGATGGATATAATATGGGTAATATGTTGGGTGCGAGAACTCAATATGACGCAGCTACCAGACCCGCAACCGTCCTTGATTTATCGCAGGTAGTATACGCCAAAAGCAACGGCGACAGTATCGGTAATACGCTTACGGACGTAACGGGTACTGCTACGCCTAAACCAGAATATAAGTTATATATTAAAGACAAAAATTTTAACAACACGGGCTTTGCTCCCGTAATAACTTCGGCAAACAACAAAGTAAAGGTTATCTTCAAAAACAATTCGGGCAAGGCGGGCAATATCGTCTTGCTGTTGCAGGATAGAAACGCAACCGACGGCTCTGTTGCATATCAGGCTGTTTCAACAATGTCGGGCGGCAATGCGGAGCAGTCCGTTGAATTTACCTTGCCTTCTAGCGTTACGTATAAAGACTATATTCCTACCGTAATGCTCACTTCGGCAAATACCGCAACTGCGGCAATGGCAACCGAGAGCGTTTACGCAACCTATACGCAGAACGGCGTCATTATTCCCAAGGATATAAGCGGAATGGAATATAATTCCACCCATTCGCACTGGCTGGATAACCTCAACCTTAAAGCAGGCGAAACTACGCCCAACTGGATAGATAAGAGCATGCACTGCGATTCTACCGTCGTAACGGTTAAGGAAATCAAGTACAAGAGCTTTGTGGACGGCGCGACGGAGGAGGACAAAACTTCCGACGGCACTTCCAAGATAATAAACGCGGGCGTATATACTGTCACGCTTGAATTGGTGGATAAGACAAATTATAAATGGGCGGACGGCACCATTACCGACAAACCGTTTAAGATAACGGTTGACAGAATAAAGCCCAACG
>CAMWWA010000164.1 GCA_947177825.1 uncultured Clostridia bacterium | reverse complement strand
GTGCACCTGTGCGCGTTCCCCGTTGCCGACGAAAAGGCGATAGACAAAGACCTTGAAAGGGCTATGGACGGAGTTACGGATATAGTCGTTCTGGGCAGAGCGGCGCGCAACGCCGGCAACGTAAAAAACCGTCAGCCGCTTGCAAAAATGGTGGTGGTCACCTCGCGCGACCTGTCGCTTTCCGAAGACGAAAAGGCAATAATTTTGGACGAGCTCAACGTCAAGAAGTTTGAAAAAGCCGACGACGCGGGCAAATATATCAGCTATAAATTGAAGCCCCAGCTCAAAACCCTGGGACCTAAGTACGGCAAAAAGCTGGGCGCGATTTCCGCGTTCCTTGCAAACTGCAACGCCGAGGAAGTTGTTGCGGCGGTCAAAAACGGCGGCTCGTACGAACTGCCCGAGCTGGAAGTTTCGCTCCTTGAGGAGGACCTGCAGATTTTAACTGAAAGCGCAAAGGGCTACGTTGCGGCTGCCGATAAGGGCATTACCGTCGCGCTTGATACCGCGCTCACCGAAGAGCTTATCGACGAGGGCGTGGAGCGCGAGCTCATTTCCAAAATCCAGAATATGCGCAAGGAAGCGGGCTTCGAGGTCACCGACCGCATAGAAATTTACTTCACCGCGCAGGGCAGAGTGCTTAAAATTTTGCGCGGCGGCTCGTTCGCTTCCGCTGTACTTGCCGAGAAAGTGGCAGAGGGAACGCACGACGGCTTTACAAAAGAGCTTTCCGTCAACGGCGAAAAGGCTGTGCTTACTCTTGTTAAATAGCCTGTCTCCGCTTTCTCTAAGCGTCGCAATACTGTGTTGCGTTCCGCGCCGCCTTGGTCGTGTACTTCTGTGTACACTCCCTGCGGTCGGTGCTCACGCGCCTTGTCTTGCTCGCTTATAGTAAGCGGTAACTAACTTAATTTATTGGTAAAAAAATAATCGCCCCGCGGCTTTTGCCGCGGGGCGTTTTGAAGTTAATCTTCTAAACCTAAAAGATAATCTGCTGAAACTTCGAAAATCTTACAGAGCTTTTTAATGTTTTCTATATCGGGTTGCGTTCGTCCCTGTTCCCACGAAGCATAGCAGTTTGGCGAAACCTGCAAACGCGTATAAACATCTTTTTGTATAAGACCGCATTCGTGCCTTATCTCTTTTAATCTGTCACAAAATTTCATAATATAAATATAGCGCATACTACCCAAAATGGGTTGACAATACCCAAATCGGGTAGTATAATTATAGCAGAGGTGAAAGATATGGACAAACAAAAATCTTCAATACTACAAATGTTTTATGGACAAAGAGGAACCGCTAATAATATAAGGTATTCTCCCGACGATTTTAATTTAATTGATGCGGTTGATAATAGTTATGATTTGTTATGTGCAAAATTGCAACCTAAAACCGAACTTTGGGAATTGTTTTTAAAATATAAAGATAGTTTGGAAAATTTGCATCTCCGTGAAGTCGATAAGCATTATGCCGAAGGTTTTAAGTTCGGTCTTTTGATAGGTGTGGAAGCAGGTGAAAGTAAGTTTAATGATTAAGTTAGCCGACATTAAATTGCTTTAACGCACATAGTTTATACTGTGAGCGTTTTTGATTTAAAAAAGGGTGACGAGGCGAAAATAATTTCGGTCGGCGTGGACGGTCCCGCAGGCGAGCGGCTAAATTCCCTCGGCATAAAAAAGGGGCAAAGCGTAAAGGTAATCGCCTTTTCGCTCTTTTCGGGCAGCGTGCTGATTTCGGTCGGCTATAACCGCATTGCAATCAGAAAGTCCGTCGCGCTCAAAATCGAGGTGGCGTAAATGGCGGTTAAGCGCAAGGCTGCCAAAGCGGCGGCGGCAAACCATAGGGAGTACGTTGTGGTGCTTGCGGGCAACCCCAACGCGGGCAAGACGACGCTTTTCAACGCGCTCACAAAAAGCCATTTAAAGACGGGCAATTTCCACGGTGTAACCACCGTGCCCGCGCAAAAAAAGACGGACGGCGTGACCTATTGCGACGTGCCCGGTATGTACTCTTTCAACTCGTACACGATGGAGGAGGACAGCGCGTATCAGTCGTCCAAAAGCGCCGACCTTATTGTAAACGTCGTGGACGCGACCACGCTTGAAAACTCTTTAAATCTTACTCGGCGGCTGATTGAACTCAATCATAACACGGTCGTATACCTTACGAAGCTTGACCGCTTAAAGCGCCGCGGCGGCAAGGTCGATACGCAAAAGCTATCGGCGTTTTTGGGCGTGCCCGTACTCTCGTGCACCGCAAAGGAGCTAAAAAGAATTATTTCGTCGGGCAACCTTCCGCAAGCGCAAAGGAGCGCGGATATCCCGTTAACCGAGGCATATTACGGGGGCAATAACAGCGTAAACAGGGCGGAAAGGCTGTTTTACAACAAGGCTTTCGCGCTGGCGTTCTTCGTCGCGGCGCTCGTTTTCACGTTTTTTATCACCTTTCACCCGACAATGCCGGGGGCGCTTTTAAAGGGACTTCTGGAAACGCTTTTAATCGACAAGCTGGGCGGCGCGCTCGGCTCGGCAATAACCAACCCCGTGCTTTCCTCCTTCGTCACCGAGGGGATAATAGGCGGCGTGGGCGGCGTGTTGTCCTTCATTCCGCAAATAGCTATTCTTTATTTAGTGCTAATACTTCTGGACGAAAGCGGCATATCCTCCGCGCTAACCTTCGTCACGGACGGACTGTTCGAAAAGGCGGGGCTTTCGGGCAGGGCGGCGTTCTCGCTCATCTCGGGCTTCGGCTGTACCGCCGCGGCAATTTCCACCACGCGCGGCTATTCGGAGGAGAGCGCGCGCCGCAAGACGATAGCCGTTCTGCCGTTCATCCCGTGCGGCGCAAAGATGCCCGTCTTTCTCACGTTTTTGTCGCCGCTCTTCAAAAATCCCTTCCCCGTAATCTGCGCGCTGTACTTTTCGGGAGTTGCGCTGGCAATCATAGTTTCGGCAATCGCCAGGGGCAAAAAGGAGGGGCTGATTTCCGAGGTCACGCCCGTCTGCCTGCCGCAGGCGGGGCAGGTCGCAAAAAAGTTGTGTTTTCAGGTCAAATCGTTTATAATCAAAGTAACGACCTACGTTTTCGCGTTCTGCACGCTCAGCTGGCTGCTCTCGCACGTCAATTTGCAGGGCGTCTGTGCGCCTGAAGACAGTATTCTCGGCGTGTTTTCGCGCGCGGTCGCCTATCTTTTCTACCCGATG
>CAMWWA010000163.1 GCA_947177825.1 uncultured Clostridia bacterium | reverse complement strand
GGATAAAGAAGCTCACCTCGAAGACGGGCTTCGGAGGCGGCTGCGTAAACGACGTGGTAATTCACCTTGCAACGCCGTATATGCCTTTCGGCGGCTTCGGGGCAAGCGGACTGGGCGGCTATCACGGCAAAGTCGGCTTCCAAACGTTCAGCCACTATAAAAGCATAGTAAACAAGTCAACGCTTATCGACCTGCCTATGCGCTACCAGCCCTACACAAAAACCAACGATTACCTGATTAAAAAGTTTTTAAAGTAAACAAACAGCCCGCTATCTTCGTAAAAGAAGTATAGCGGGCTTTGCTTTTTAATAATTATTTATTTCTCTTATTTTTTCAGGGTAAACGAAAAACTTCCGTCTTTGCATTTACCGTCCGATTCTATTATTACGTAAATGGTTTTATTGCCTGTAAAAGTTTCGGTTTTACTATCAACCGAACCGTTGGTTGTAATATCGAATAAGTCCAGCTTTTCGTCATTATAATCGTAGTAAACTTTTACGTTTCCTTCGCCCAACGTCGCTTCATAGGTTATATATACCTCGTCTGCGCCTTTATTTTGCAATTTCATTACGTACGTTCCTTTAAAACTGCCGAATGAAATCGACGCCTTGTCCGAGTGTTCTGTCGTTACCATCGTAGAAGAACTGTAATGGCTTGCGTATTTGGTTGCGCAGGCAGATAACGCAAAACACAATGCCAACGCTGCCACAGCAATAATTGCACTTACAAATTTTTTCATAATACACTCCTTTGTAAATCACCGTTTATAGTGTTGTAATTATATCATAACGAAATAAAGAAAGCAAGAGTTTTATGCCTGCCGCTTTATTAAATAACCAACAACATAAGCCACAACGAACCGAGCGCGGTTATAAGCGTGGGTATTGCAACCGTAACGCCGATTTTTAGAAAGTCCAGATAGCCGAATTTCACGCCGTGCTTGTTTAAAATATTGCTCCACATAATGCCGGCAAGCGCGCCGATAGGCGTAAACAACGCGCCTATGTTCGAGCCGATTATGGTCGCAAACACAGCCGCAGTGCCCGCCGCTCCGCCCGTCGATTCGATAATGGACGAGAACAGCACGCTCATAGGAATATTGTTTATTAGGTTGGAAGCAAGGAACGAAGTCGCCCCGTATTTCAGAATAGGCAAACTGTCGCCGAACAGACGACCTATCGCGGCGGTTACGCACTGCTCGTTCAATACGACGATTAAAACGAACATCGAGAGCACGAAGGGGATTAGCTGATAGGGCGCGCGCTTTAAGCAGCCCAGCAATGCGGCAGGCTTTTGCTTCCTTACGATTGCGATTATGCCCGAAATTATAAACAGGCTGCCCACGGCGCAGATTGACACCAGCCACATTTCGATACCTACGTACGAGCCGATTGCCAGCAGAATGGTGCAGATTGCAAGGTGCACGATTCCCACCCAAAGCGAAAGCTTGTCCTGAATAACCACCGTTTCCGCCTCGCCTTCTATGGGTGCGGCAAGCTTTTTTCTGAACAGCAGATACAGCGCGAGAAAGGCGACTATTCCCGAAAGAACCGTGGGAACTATGCTTATTTTCAGATAGCCGATAAAGTCCATTCCGCAGGCGGTTGCAAGATAGATATTCGTGGGGTTGCCGATAATCAGCGCCATGCTCCACGTGTTGGCGGCAACGAATTCCGCGGCAAGGTAGGGGGTGGGGTTGATTTTCGCGTTCTTTGCAAAATAGCAGATGAACGGCGTGAACGACAGAATTATTACGTCGTTGGATGTGAAAACCGTAAGAATCGAAACGGTGATATACAGGTATAAAAACAGCTTTGTCTGTCCCGTTCTTGCTTTCTTTAATGCGACGCCGGCAAGGAAGCGGAAAAAGCCGAGCTCGTCAAGGAAGATTGATAGCACGGTCATCGATATGAACAGGACGAGAATTTTTACGGGGTTTATCGCCGTGTCTGAAATAAGGGCTTTGCCCACCGTAACTATATCCGCCTTACCGCAGGCAAGTAAAACCGCCGCGCCGACCAGCGTTATAATCCAGTATGTATCTATTGAAATTTTACCGATTTTTATTTTCGGGAAAAGCAGTATGCTCAGTATCATTGCGACGCATGTTATACCGCAGATAATCAAAGAAAGAACCATAATTTTAAATCTTCCGTGCAACAAAAATGTTATCAAAACGCATCCGATTTGTCAACATAATATCGCGTATGCGTACGCGCCGCGCACACGGTGACCATAGCATTAAAAAAGCGGCTTCCGAAGAAGCCGCTATATTTTGTATTTAACTAAATTAAAACACTATATCTTGTACTTTCTTACTTGGTCATGCCTTCCTGAACGGCAACCGCAACTGCAACCGTTGCGCCAACCATCGGGTTGTTGCCCAATAAATTTGGGTGTTTCGAATCGTCTTATTATGTATCAAAAAAGTTCAATTTTTTCGCAAAAAATGGCTTTAACTCGCTATTACGGGGCTGAAATCGTACTAATTTGTATTTATCTATTTTTATTTGTTCTTGTGTGCAATGTTGAACTGATGTTTAACTGAGAGACGTTTCAACCATATGGTTTTTGCCGTTTTTTAAGTATTATAAATCAACCTTATTGTCGGATAAAATTTCTTTGATTTAAGTAAGTACTTATTAAGACAAATTGAACTTAATTAACCAATTAAAAATTTAGCTATAGAGTGGTACTATTTTTAATTATTTTTAGAGTTATGTTCAGCAATAATTGGCAAGAAAAGTTCACCATAAAGCTCAAATTTTTTCTTGCCCAAGCCATATATAGAAATAAACGACAACTCATCGTTTGGTTTATATGTTGATAAAGCAACTAATTGCTGATTATTGAAAATCATATATGGTTTAACTTTTTGCTCTTTTGCTAACTTATAACGTTCTTTCTTTAACTTGATTAATAAAGCTTTATCTGTTAAAATTGTGCCGTTTGAGGAAATGACCAAATCAAAACCATTCTCTCTTATTGTGTTGGTAGGTTTTGTTTCGTCCTTACGATTATTAATAAAAGTTTCATCTGTCGTTAGTTCTGCGGATTCTTGTTTGAATAATTTATTTTTTGATTTTTGCTCTGATTTTTCAGTCATATTTAATCTCCAATTTAGGAAATCCATATCGCATTTTCCTACAGATTCAATGTGCTTAAAATCAGTTGAAAGTAGAAGATAATAATAGTTTTCATTAATGTCATTGTAGACC
>CAMWWA010000162.1 GCA_947177825.1 uncultured Clostridia bacterium | reverse complement strand
GTAACGGTAACCTTATCCTCGGTAACGGATACCATCTGATTGAGATAGCCCTTTACCTGCTGCTTAATCTGAGCCATAGTAACCTGCTGCATACCGCCCGCGGATTCTTCGTAAACCGCCGCGCTCATAGTCGTGCCTTGGTCGGGGTTCTGGGGAGGCTGCATGGAAGCTGCGAAAAGCTGAAGAAGCTCGATAACCTTGAACTCAGCTATGGGAGCCACTGCCGAAGCGGGAAGACTGGGAGCAATCATTTTGAATACCGCTTCCGCAACGTCCTTGGATTCGAGAAGTCTTACGAGGTAGTCGTAAACGCTTTCGCCTGCGGTTGCCTCGGGAAGAATTTCAAGTATCGCGCCAATCATTGCCTCGCTGCTTGCGCCCTCGCTTTCGCCGTCGAGCGTGCTCGCGCCTGCTTCACCGCCTGCCATTGCGGCAACCTGTTCCAGAATATCCTTGGCGGAAACACCGTAGGTGAGCGATTCGATTAAAGCCTTTACGGGCTTAGCCTTGATAACGTCGCCGACCTTGGTGTCCTCGTTAAGAGCGTCGATAACCGCAAGCACGTCGTTGTACAGTCCGTATGCGGTCTTGTTGAAGTTTACGGTAAGCTTTTTGTCTGAAAAGGTTGCGCCGCCGTAAGTTTCCGCAAGGTTCAAAACCGCGGTCAAAGGCGTAAGCTCCTGCGCGGGCATACCGTTTTCGGGCAGAGCGGCAAGCATTGTTTTAAGCTGTTCGGGAAGTCCCATATCGCCCATATATTCAATCTTAGCGTCCGAAAAATCTGTTATCTGCTTACCCTTGTCGTACGCGCTGAAAAGGTGACCGCCGCGGGCGAACATATAGCTGTAAGTTTCCATTTCGGTGGCATCGGCAACCTTCTTGCCTTCCCCGTCGAGCGCTTCCTCGAAATAATACGACATAGCGTCGAGCTCCAAATCTTTAACGTTAATCTTTACGGAGTCGGACATTTTGGCGTGTACTCCGCTGGTCGTTTTGGTTGCGCCATCAAGAATTTTGCCTTCCGAATCACTGTCGTAACCGGTGGTCATGCTCTTCGTATCGAGAACGTATTGCATGGAAGCCGCCTTGAAGGACTGGGTCTGTATTCTTTCCATTACCTTAACCGTATCCGTCTTAGCGGGGGACACGAGCGTGCCTTCGCTGGGACCGTTGGGATTCGAGGGGTCGGAAGGGTCTTTAGGGTCCTTATTGCCGTTCGCGCAGGCGGCTAAAGCCGTCATCGAAACCGCCATAACGAGCGCGGTAACGCCCATAATCGCTTTTTTGAACTTCTTCATAATTTGCTCCTTTTTTTATAGTAATGAAACTATTTATACAGGCATTGTAGCACTTACCCCCCCCCGTCAAGCTTTTTTGCCAAAAAAACTTATAAACGGTAAATTACAAAAAATATAAAAGATAGGTCTTGAAATGTGTGAAATTGCGTGGTAAAATAAGTTATGACAACAAAAAACAGGGGGCATAATATGAAAGATTGCAAATGCGGATACTGCGTAGGCGGCGAACCGCTGGCAAAATTCGGCATTAAAATCTGCGATTTGAACGTTTCGCAGCTCATACTTTTTAAGGAGCAGTCCAAACCGGGCAGGTGCATAGTCGCCTACAAGGACCACGTAAGCGAAATAGTAAACATTTCCGACGAGGAGAGAAACGCGTTCTTTGCGGACGTTACGAAAGCGGCGAAAGCCATACACAAGGTGTTTGCGCCCGGCAAGCTGAACTACGGAATGTACGGCGACACGGGTTGTCATCTGCACGTGCACCTCTGCCCTAAATACGAGGGCGGCGACGAATGGGGCGGCACCTTTACCATGAACCCCGGCAAGACCTACCTTTCCGACGAGCAATATCAAGAGATGATTGAAAAAATCAAGGCGGCGTTATAAATGGCACACAACGTAATTGCGGAGGCAAAGAGATGCCTCAACTGTAAAAAACCTTTATGCAGGACGGGCTGTCCCATCAACACGCCCATTCCCGACTTTATTCAGACCTTTTTGAAGGGCGACATTGACGAGGCGGGCAGAATGCTGTTCGACAACAACCCCCTCTCGGTCGTCTGCTCCATCGTCTGCAACCACGGCAACCAGTGCCAGGGGCATTGCGTAAGGGGCTTAAAGGGCGAGCCCGTGGAAATTTCCACGATTGAAAACTTTATTTCCGAAAGATATCTTGACAGTCTGGAGCTGCACAAGGCGGAGCCCAACGGCATTAAAGTCGCGGTAGTCGGCGCAGGCCCCGCGGGCATAACCATATCCATAAAGATGGCGCAGCTGGGCTACGACGTGACCGTGTTCGAAAGCAAGTCGGACATCGGCGGCGTGCTCCGCTTCGGGATACCCGAATTCAGACTGCCCAAATCGATTGTAGACAGATATAAGACGCTTATGCTGCACCTGGGCATTAAGATTAAATTCAACGTGACCATAGGCAAGGCGTTCGGCGTTGAGGAGCTGTTCCGCGACGGCTTTAAAGCCATTTCGATAGGCACGGGCGTAACCTGGCCCATCGCGCTGAACATTAAGGGCGAAACGCTGGGGCACGTGCACTACGGCGTGCACTATTTGGAAAAGCCCGAAGCTTACCGCAACCAGCTGGGCAAATCGATGGTAATAATCGGCGCGGGCAACGTTGCAATGGACGTGGCGCGTACCGCTTTGAGAATGGGCGTGCGCGACGTTAAGATTACCGTGCGCACCGACAATTACAGCGCCAGCGACGAGGAAAAAGAGTACGCGGAAATAGAGGGCGCGGAGTTCATATACAACAAACAGCCCGTGGAGATTACCGACGAGGGCGTAATGTTCGTGGACACCGTCTGCGACGAAAACCACAAAATTATTTCGACGGGCGTCACCCCCTCCCTCATCCAGGCGGACAGCGTTATGATTTGCATTTCGCAGCGCCCTTCCAACATGATTCTGACTCAGACCAAGGGGCTGGAAACCAACGAGCGCGGACTTGCGAAGATTGCCGACAACGGCGAAACCACGCGCGAGGGCGTGTTTGCCAGCGGCGACGTCGTTAAGGGCGCAAAGACCGTCGTGGAAGCGGTTGAGCAATCCAAGCGCGTTGCATACGCAATGCACGAGTATTTGCAGGGTTTAAATAAGTAAGTTGAAAATAATTAAAGCGCCGCGGCAGTCGCCGCGGCGCTTTTTATTTATCAAGTTGTTTTAATACCTCGCCTATATCGCCGTTAATGCAAATTGCTTGCTTTTC
>CAMWWA010000161.1 GCA_947177825.1 uncultured Clostridia bacterium | reverse complement strand
CTCTCTATTCGGCTCATATCCAGCACGTCGTTTATCAGGCTTAACAGGTGATTGCCCGAGGTCATTATCTTGCCCAGATAATCCTTTACCTGCTCCTTGTCGTCGATACGGGACGACGCCAGATTCGTAAAGCCAATAATGGCGTTCATGGGCGTGCGGATATCGTGGGACATACTGTTGAGGAAAGTGGTCTTTGACTTGTTGGCATATTGTGCCTGGGCAAGCGCTTCCGACAGAACGTCCTTCTGCTCCTGCTCCTTGCGTATCATCTCGTCGATATTGCGGAAGCCGGCAAGGATAAAACCGCCGTGTCCGCTTTCGTTATCCGCAATCTTTAAATACGTGTACTGAAAATGATGTACATTTCCGTTATCAACTATGCGGTAGCTACCCTGATATTCGTCCTCCGCGCTAAGCTTTTCCTTTACGTTTTCCAGTGAAAGCGCCTGGGTAAGCTCCTCCCTGTCTTCGGGATGCACGCGCGTGGGAATATAATTTCCGAGAATCGCGGCGTAGTTATACTCGTCCGCCGAACCCTTTTTAAGACCTTCGGTAACGTAGCCCTCCAGTTTAATGATTCGGGCGGTGCCGCTCTCCTCGTTGACGGCGTAAACGTTCATATAGTCGCGGCTGAGCGCTTCGACTATGGCAAGCTGTTCGCCCATCTTTTTGTTCGACTGTTCGGTCGTAAGCAGCAGTCTTCTGTTCCACCGTCCGCGCAGCCAGAGCGCAAGAATAACGCATACGACCAGGGCGAGCACAAACGCAATTACAATAGGAATTTCGGGATGCGCCTTGATATACTGCGAAAAGCTCATATCGCCTATCGTAAACGAGGTGTACTTGGAAGCAAGCTGATTGAGCGAATCGTCGGACATCTGCTTAATGCATTTGTTGAGTATGGTTACGAGCTCGTGCGCGGTATCTTCGCTGACGTGCATACTGAAGCTCGTGCTCATACCGTTTACGGAAGTATAATACAGCGAGTTGGTGTGGTCGTGATTTATAAACCACTGTGCGGTATAGCCGTATACGTATGCGGCGTCCGCCTTGTTGCCGAGCACGGCACGCATAGCCGCCTCCCCGGTGGGATAGCTTTCGACTTCGTATCCCTCCCGTTTAAGAAGGTCCCCGAATTGGGAATCGGCTAAGGCGACCTTCTTTATTCCGCCCTTATGGTCCTGCCTGGTCACTCTTGCCATTCGCGCCGTCATATAGCTGCTCGTTTTGAAGCAGGCTTTAACGCCGCCCTCGGTAATATCGTCGTCACCCGTACTGTCAAGCGTTACGTTTACGTCATCCGTGTCGGGAGCAACGAGCGTATAGCGCAGCCCTTCGGGAATTCCGGCAGCCTGCCCCGCAAGCTTCATTACCTCGGCAAAGTAGTCGGGCATAATGCCTTTCAGCTCACCGTTCTCGGTATAAGAATAGGGCGCTCTGTCGCCGAGCGCGGTCACGGTGATGGCTTTCCCGCTCGATTTTAGCTCGTTGATATACGCCTTTTCGCTTTCGCTGAACGTCAGGTCGGAAGAATAGCTGGGACCGTAATATTTGTAAAACAGCGTGTTCTGCCAGTCACCCTCGTCTATATCCATCTGCCTGATGGCTCTGTTAATTTCGGTAATCAATCCTTTCGGGTCGCCCTTCTTTACGACGGCGTAGAAGTCTGCTTCGTCTAAAACCTCAAGTTCCTTTTCGTTCGTCGTCTTTCTCAGATTGCTCGAAACTATCGCATCAATTTCACCCTTTTGCAGAGCGTCCGCAAGCTGTTTGGTGCTTTCGTAATCTTCTACTATTTCATACTCGAATTTTTTATCTTCATTTTCGCCCGCAAAAGTCTTAAAATCGTTGATTTGACTGCTTCCAAGTATGCCCACACGCATCGGACCGTCTTTGTCGTATGTGGAATAATTTCCGCGGTCAAAACGCGTTTCGTTGCTTCTTATCGAAAGAACTGTCTTTTTCCTGCCGATAGGCAATGACCATTCGCACTGGTCTTCCCTGTCCTTGGTTCTGCTGACGGAAGTCACCACGTCGAAATCGCCGCGGTTCAGCATACCGAGTATGTTATCCCCGTTCGGGTCGGCGTTCTCGGGCCAGTTCCAGTCGGTATCGTAGCCCGTGTATTCGAAATTGAGGTGTGAATATTTGGACACGAGATTCAGAAATTCGATGCCGTAGCCCGACAGAATACCGTTACTATCCTTATCGTGATAGCCTTCGAAGTTGAAAACGCTGGCTTTGACCGTACGGTTGCTCGGCTGCCCTTCCTCGGCAAAAGCCGTTTTGACATTGCATAGAATGAAACTTGACAAAACAAAAATCAGGCATACCGCAAATGCCCAAATTATTTTCGCACACGACTTAAAGCGCGCTTTGAATTTTGAAACGTTCCGCATACTAATCACCTTGAAAATTTCGCACTTTCGTAATAATTAAATCAATTATAGCACAATAAACCAAACAGGTCAACGCAATAAATTTACAAATAAAAAAACACCGCCCGAAAAGCGCACTTCCCATAAGGAATTAAATACTGAAAATTTAAAAGTTGCACTTTCAAGCGATGATAAATTGAAATTTAGTTTTGTTTTCTTACTTTTGGTTTGTAGCCGAACACCAAATTCAACACAGGGCAGTATTTTATTGCAGTACTCGTTATCAGCGTTGCCACAAACGCGCACAAAATTGAAAGGAAAAATACAAAAGCCGTATTGCCGTTTGCAAGTGATACCCAATATTCAAAAGCGACAACCCAAACAAAATGTACGACGTAAACGGGGAATGATATCGATGATAGAAACCGTGTGATTTTGTTAGCTTTGTTCATAAACGAATAGCCCACCGACAGCATAGCCAATACGCCGAAAGCCCCCGAAAGAAGAGATAAAATCGAGTTTAACGCCGTAAGATTGTAATCCGTCCATATAAACAGCCACACGCTTAACGCAGTCAGAATCAGCCAAACGCCGACAAACAGCCATTTAAATCTTGCAAGCTTAGCTATATTGTTTTCTTTATCAAAAACGTAAAAGCCCAAAAGATACAACAACAAATAAGTTAAAAGACATTTGCCTGCAACCTGTAACGGATAAGCGGCGTAAGCAAGTAAGATAAGTAAAATTATCAACCATAACGGCGTTTTTTCGGTATTTAATTTGGCAACGTGCTTTCCCAACAATAAATCAATCAAACACCCGACCAAGCTGACGATAAAAAGGCAAAGTAAAAACCAAAAATGAGCTATTGTAAAGCCGCCGTCGTAA
>CAMWWA010000160.1 GCA_947177825.1 uncultured Clostridia bacterium | reverse complement strand
TTTATGGAACGCGCCATATGGTCGCACTCCGCGCGCACGCCTTTAAGCCTTAACGCGTTTGCGATTTCGAACGCCTTCAGGCGCGTACCGTCGTCCATTCCGGCAATATATATTTCGGGCGCGGAAGGTTCGGGGAACGCAACCGCCGTGTTTTCCATAAGCAGAATAAGCCTTTCCAGCCCCGCGGCAAAACCTATTGCGGGAACGTTGCCGCCGCCCAGCTCGGAAATAAGTCCGTCGTATCTGCCGCCGCCGCACACCGTACCCTGCGCGCCTATGGAAGTCGAAACAAATTCGAAAACCGTGCGCGAATAGTAGTCCAAACCCCTCACTATATCGGGGTTGACCGTATATTTAACGCCCAGCGCCGAAAGACAGCCCTTGACTTTTTCGAAGTGCGCCGCGCAGTCGGGGCAGAGATAGTCTAAAATTTTGGGCGCCCCTGCCGTAATCTTTTTGCAGCCCTCTTCCTTGCAGTCAATCATGCGCAGGGGGTTCTTGTCAAACCTCTCCCTGCACGTCGCGCACATGTTATTAAGGTGCGGACGGAAATATTCCTTTAACGCCCTGTTGTATTCGGCGCGGCAGGTCTTGCAGCCAATCGAATTTATTTCCAGGCGCGTGTCCTTAATGCCCAGCTTGTCGAGGAAGGTCGAAGCCGCGAAAATAACTTCCGCGTCGGTATCGGGTTCGGGCGAGCCGAACACCTCTATGCCGAACTGGTGGAACTCCCTCAGCCTGCCCGCCTGCGGTCTTTCGTAGCGGTAGCACGGGGTTATGTAAAAGGACTTTAAAGGCAGCGGCGAATTGACCAGCCCGTTTTCTATAAACGAGCGCGCAACCCCCGCGGTTCCCTCGGGCTTTAAGGTTATGCTTCTGCCGCCCTTGTCCTCGAAGGTGTACATCTCCTTGGTAACGACGTCGGTCGTCTCGCCCACGCCGCGCTGAAAGAGCTCCGTATGCTCGAATACGGGCGTGCGGATTTCCTTTAAATTAAAAACTTTCGCGACCTCTCTCGCCGTGCCTTCAACGAACTGCCACTTATAACTTTGGTCGGGCAAAACGTCTTTCGTGCCCTTGGGTACGTTAATCATAAACTCTCCGTTTTTACAAAACGTATTTTTTCAAATCTCTGTTCTTGGAAATGTTTTCAAGGTGCTCTTCAACGTACTTTTCGTTGACTTCCACCGTGATTACGGGATAGTCGTTGCCGCCAGCGTTGAACGAAATATCTTCTAAAAGATATTCCATAACCGTGTGCAGACGCCTTGCGCCTATGTCCTCCGCCGTCGCGTTGCAAAGCTCGGCAATCTCCGCAATTTTTTCGATTGCGTCGGGCTTGAATTGCAAATCGATATTGTCCACCTTAAGCAGCGCCGCGTACTGCGCGGTTATCGCGTTCTGCGGCTGGGTGAGAATGTTTATGAAGTCCTGCTTTGTAAGGCTCTTCAGCTCCACCTGAATGGGGAACCTGCCCTGCAATTCGGGAATCAAATCCTCCACCTTGGAAACGTGGAACGCGCCCGCCGCAATGAAGAGGATATAGTCGGTGCGTATGGGTCCGTACTTGGTCATAACCGTACAGCCCTCTACTATGGGCAGTATGTCGCGCTGAACGCCCTCTCTCGACACGTCCGCGCCCTGGTTGCCCTTGCCCGCTATCTTGTCTATTTCGTCAATGAATATTATGCCGTCGTTTTCGGCGCGGCGGATTGCCTCCGCGTTTACCGCGTCGTTGTCGATAAGCTTATCCGCTTCCTCGGCAATCAGCAGATTTTTAGCTTCCTTAACGGATACCTTGCGCTTTTTCTTTCTGTCCATGCCCAGTCCGCTGAATATGGAGCCTAAATCAATTGCCGCGCCCTGTCCGGGGGAAATCTCCAAGGGCTTGGGGTTATCCGCAACTTCCAGTTCGATGACAGTGTTGTCGTACTTGCCCGCGTGTATTCCGTCCACAAGATTCTGCTCGAAAACCTCCTTGGACGTTTCGCCGCGCTCGGCTTTAAGGCTTTCGGCAAGCACCTTGGCGATTTTGCGCTCGGCAACCGCGGTAGCCTTATAGCTGACCTCCTGCGTCTTTTCCTCCTTGACCAGGCGTATTGCGCACTCCGCAAGGTCGCGCACCATGCTCTCGACGTCCCTGCCCACGTAACCGACCTCGGTGTACTTGGTGGCTTCCACCTTTAAGAAAGGCGCCTTTACGAGCCTTGCAAGCCTTCTTGCTATTTCGGTTTTACCCACGCCCGTAGGTCCCTTCATAATGATGTTCTTGGGCGTAACCTCGTCCTGCATCTCGGGCGAGAGCTGGGAGCGGCGGTAACGGTTTCTGAGCGCTATGGCAACCGCCTTTTTGGCTTCCTCCTGCCCTATGATATATTTATTGAGTTCGTGTACAATCTGTTTGGGTGTCAAATCCATTTTACATTACCTCGTTATTGCAAAATTTTTATTTGTCGACGGCGGTTTCGTCCTCTCCGCCGTTATCTTCGTTTTCCATACTTTCCATAAAAAGCTTTTTCTCTTCGGCGTTCTGTTTCGCCGACCTGATAAACAAAAGCCTTGCCCACATGCTGCCTGCAAGATATCCCGCAACGCCCGCAATGAACAGCACAGCCGTAACGCCGTCGGGAGCTATCCCCGGATAGCACATAAATACTATGGAGATAAGGAAGCTTATCAGACTGACGACGAGTAATATTATGCAGGCGATATCCGACTTTGTAAGGGGGCGCCTGCTTACCGCTCTGTCAATTGCAACGCCGTTGCGCTTATCCTTTGCCCTCTCTATGCAGAAGCGGATTAAAAAGCCGATGCTCAAAAAGAATCCGACAGCCGTTAGAAGAAAGGGGATAAACAGAACGCGCGGAGCGCCGGGCGCGAAGATGCGCAACAATACCGCAACGAACGCCCCGACGCAAATAAGCGCCGTAACCGCGCATAAAATTATTCTCTTGTCGTTGGGATGTTTATATTTCATTTTTAAATGCTTTCAACCTTGATATTATCGTTGGTGTATACGCATATCTCGCTTGCGATTTTAAGCGACTTCTGCGCAATCTCTTCCGCCGTAAAGTCGGTGTTCTGAACGAGGGCGCGCGCCGCAGCCAAAGCGTAGTTGCCGCCGCTACCGATAGCCGCTATGCCGTCGTCGGGCTCGATAACCTCGCCCGTGCCCGAAACGATAAGCATGCTTTCCTTGTCGGCGACTATCATCAAAGCTTCAAGCTTTCTGCCCATCTTGTCGCCGCGCCACAGCTCGGCAAGCTCCACCGCCGAA
>CAMWWA010000159.1 GCA_947177825.1 uncultured Clostridia bacterium | reverse complement strand
GCGAGGACCGCGAGGAGCGTATGGCGGCTCGTATGGCTATGCCTCAGATGATGCCGCAAATGCCTCAGCAGATGCCTATGCAGCAGGCTATGCCCCAGGCGGCGCAAGGTGTTGTCGCGGGCAGTGCTTCTTCCAGTGAGATAGCAGAGCTCAAAGCCGAGCTTAAAGCTGAATTCCTGGCAATGAAGGTTGACCAGAATTCCAAGGAAATTGCGGCTAACGAAATTGCCCAGCTGCGCAACGAGGTGAGCGCGATGCGCAACGAGATGACCTTTGCAAAGCGCACAGACCAGATTTCGGGTATGCCCGTAGACGTGCTTACGGAGGCGCTGACCGTCGCCCTTAAAAACGTGCTTGGCGGTCAGGCGTTGGAGGCGCCCAAAGCCGAGCAGTCCAAAAAGGAGGAGGCGGTGCCCGTTACGGCTCAGGTTCCTCCCGACGCGATAATGACTACGGTGACGACCACGAAGATAGACACGACCAAAAAGTCGGCGCAGAGCGCGCCCAACGCGGACCGTGCGGCGGCGCCCTCCGGCAGGACTATCGTGCGCAATTTCGTGGCGCCCATGCCCGTTGACGACGGAAGGGTGTTCGACGTGGGCGGCTTCTATAAGCCTGCCGACCCCCTGACCGATATGGAGCCCGTTGACGACGAAAAAGGCGAGTAAATGCAATTACGCCCCGCGGCGGCACGCCGCGGGGCTAATATTTTGGTAAAATTTTTCATTTTCGCTATTGACTATACGGTATTGTTGTTATATAATAAATAGGCAGTGATTTGCAAAAATGCATAAGTTTTGGAGGAAAATATTTAAAAATGGCTTATAAAACCAAAGATTGGCGCAATTCTATGCGCGTGACGGTGGACTATAATTATATGATGTCCAAATCTCTCGGAGAAAAGGGCATAAAGGACGCTCAGCTTAAGGAACTGAAGCCCAAGGCGGAGGCGGCGTTTAACTACGTCAAGGAAAACCGCGGCAAGGACGAGCTGTATATGGGCTGGACCGAACTGCCCTATAACCAGGACGATATCGTTGCGGACATTATAGCAACCGCAAAGGAAATCAGAAAGAAGTTCAAGTATTTCGTAGTGCTCGGCATTGGCGGCAGTGCGCTCGGCCCCAGCATGGTTTACAACGCTCTGTGCCATCTGCACCACAACGAGCTGCCCAACGGCAAGCGCAAGGGCCCCAAGTTCTACGTAGAGGACAACGTTGACCCCGTAAGAATGCAGGCGCTTCTGGACGTTATCGAGCCCGAAAAGACGTGCTTTAACGTAATTTCCAAGTCGGGCGCAACCAGCGAGACGATGACGCAGTACCTGATTATTTCCGACATTTTGAAGAAGGCGGGCGTGGACCTTGCCGAAAATATGATATTCACGACCGACGCGTGCCGCGGCAACCTTATCAAGATTGACAACGCACTCGGCGGCAAGGTTAAAAAATACGTTCTGCCCGACGGTGTAGGCGGAAGATTTTCCGAGCTGTGCCCCGTGGGACTTCTTCCCGCGGCGGTTCTCGGCATCGATATCAAGGGGCTTCTGGCAGGCGCCGCTTATATGGACAGCGTTTGCTCCAGACCCGCTATCAACAGCAACCCCGCGCTTGCGTGCGCGACGCTGATGTACCTGACCATGAACGAGGGCAGAAACATTCACGTGCTTATGCCCTATTCGGATAACCTGAAGCTGATTGCCGACTGGTATTGCCAGCTGTGGGCGGAATCGCTCGGCAAGGCGGTGGATTACGAAGGCAACACGGTAAACGCCGGCACGACGCCCGTCAAGAGCCTGGGCGTAACCGACCAGCACTCGCAGGTTCAGCTGTATATCGAAGGACCTTACGACAAGGTTATCACCTTTATTTCGGTTGGCAAGTATTCGTGCACGATGCCCATTCCCCACGGCTGCGAGGATATTCCCGACGTCGGCTTCCTGGGCGGTCACACTATGCAGGAGCTCATTCAGGCGGAAAACAAGGCTACCGCTTACGCGCTTATGATGGCGGGCAGAATGAACTACACCATACATATGCCCGAAATCAACGCGTTCACGCTCGGTCAGCTTATGTTCATGCTCGAGTTGCAGACGGCGTATGCAGGCGCAATGCTCAACATTAACACCTTCAACCAGCCCGGCGTTGAAAACGGCAAAAAGGCAACCTTTGCGCTGCTCGGCAAGAAGGGCTACGAGGGGCAGAAGAAGGAGATGGATTCCGCTCCCCGTCTTGACGGCAGATACATGGTGTAAATAAATTTATTCGATAAGGATACGGGGCGGCGGTTTACGCCGCCCCGCAAATTTTAAATATGCAGTGGTATATAATTTTATTGATTGCGCTTGCGGTCGTGGCGGTGTTCGCGGTGGTGCTTACGCTCGTCCCCGCAATTTTGATTGACAAAGCCGTGTTCGGCGGCAGGCAGGACAAAAATCCCGATTACAAATACTTCACGCCGGACGATTTCAACCTGACTGCGGAGTGCGTGCCCGTGTATTACGGCGGCACGATTCTTTCCGCCGCGCTCTACTCGGTCAAGCCCGTGGAGGAGTGCGACAGGGTGGTGATTTTTCAGCACGGTTTCGGTGCGGGCAGCGCCAGCTATATGACCGAAATCGCGCATTTTGCAAAGCAGGGCAACGTTGTTTTAGCCGCGGACGCTTACGGCTGCAACAATTCCGCAGGTAAGGGCGTTAAGGGCTTTTACGCAGGGGCGGAGGCGGTTATAGCCGCGTATATTGCCGTTAAATCGGACGAAAGGCTGAAGGGCAAAAAGGTTATTCTGGTCGGGCACAGCTGGGGCGCGTATTCGGTTATGGCGGCGTGCGGCACGGTCAGACCTGACGGCGTAGTGGCTATGTCGGGGTTAAATTCACCCTCGCAATGCGTGTGCGATTCTATGAAAGGCATGGGCGGAATGGTAGGTTCGTACGCGCCGTTCGTGCGCGGCTGGCTGAGCGTAATCAACTTTTTCAAATTCGGCGCCAAGGGCAACACCAAGGCGGTTAAAGCAATTGAAAAAAGCGGCGTAAAGACTCTGCTTATTCACGGCGAAAAGGACGGCGCGGTGCCTTTAAAGCACAGTCCCGCAAAGCTTGCAAAGGGCGAAAATATCAGCGTTATGATGCTTGCGGACAAGCGTCACAATCCTTACAATACCGTTGCGGCGGAAGAGCTGCTTGCAGAGCTTACGGGCGCGCACAAGTTTGAAAATCCGCAGGACAGGGAGAGGTTTTACGCCGAATTCGACTGGGCGGCGGTAACCGAAGAGGACCAAGAGGTGATG